>NZ_JBHYHC010000119.1:0-3797 GCF_042738955.1 Umezawaea sp. NPDC059074 | reverse complement strand
TCCCCACACCCAGCCGCCGGGCACCGCACATTTCCCCCCGATTTGCCGACCCCCACCGACTCCCTTCGCCCACCCACGGGCCCCCGCCGTCCCCGGCCACCGGCCCGCGACAGGGGAGTGCGGGACTCAGCTCATGCTGCGGTACCGGCGGACGGACAGCGGCCAGAAGACCGCGATGATCGCCAACGGCCAGAGCACGGCCATCAGCATCGAGTGCGTGGACACCCACGAGTCACCGGGCCAGCCCGGATTGCCGAACAGCTCCCGGATCGCCCCCACCGTCGAGGACAGCGGGTTCCACTCCGAGACCGTGCCCAGCCACGTGGGCATCATCTGCGGCGACACGAACGTGTCCGAGAACATCGTGAGCGGCAGCAGCACCGTCCACACGACGGACGTGTTCTCCGGCTTGATGATCAGGCCGAGGTAGATGCCCAGCCAGATCATCGACACCCGCAGCAGCATCAGCAGCCCGAACGCCACGACCACGTTGCCGAACCCGAGGTGCCAGGTCCAGCCGACCGCGAGGCCGCACAGCATCAGCACCACGATGTCGAGCGTCGAGTTGAGCAGGTCCGCGACGCTGCGACCCGCCAGGTACCCGGCCCTCGACATGGGCATGGCCCGGAAGCGGTTGTTGACGCCCCGGTTCGTGTCCTCGGCGATGGCGACGAGCGTGACGCCGACGCCGAGCACCACGCTCTGCCCGAACAGGCCGGGCATCAGGAACTCCCGGTAGTTCCAGCCGCCGACGACCATGACGGCGTTGCCGAAGACGTAGCCGAACACCAGGATCGACACGACCGGGTACATGACGCTGCTGAAGAGCCGGACGGGTTGCCGGATCCAGTGGATGAGGTCGCGCGACGCGACGTTCCACGAGTCGCTGACGAGCCACTTCAGCCGCTGGAGGATCGTCCGCGGCGGTCTCGGCATCGGCGTCGGGGTGATGGGGGGCAGGGTCAGGCTCATGATGCTTCGGCCCCTTCCGTGTCGTGTCCGGTGAGCAGGAGGAACACCTCGTCGAGGGTCGCCCTGCGCAACGTGACGTCCTCCGCGTCGATCCCCGCGGCGTGCAGGGCCCGCGTGACGTCGGTGAGCGCGTGCTGCCGGTCGGCGACGGCCGCGCTCACCCTGTTCTCGGCCGGTGTGGTCTGGAGCTTGCCGCCCGCGGTGCGGGCCATCACGCCCGCCGCGGCCGGGATCTCCGCGAGGCTGCGGACGGTGACGTCGATCCAGTCGCCACCGGTCCGGGCCTTCAGCTCGTCGGGGGTGCCGCTGGCGATCTTGCGACCGCCGTCCATCAGCACGATCTGGTCGGCCAGCTGGTCCGCCTCGTCGAGGAGCTGGGTCGTGAGCAGGACGGTCGTGCCGCCGAGCGCGAGCGCCCGGACCGCCGACCACATCTCGATGCGGTTGCGGGGGTCCAGGCCCGCGGTCGGCTCGTCGAGGAACATGACGCTGGGCGCCGTGATGAAACTCGACGCGAGGTCCAGTCGGCGGCGCATACCGCCGGAGTAGTGCTTCACCTGCTTGCTCGCCGCGGCGGTGAGCCCGAACTGCTCCAGCAGCTCGTCCGCCCGGCGGCGCGCGTTGGCCGCGCTCAGGTGGTAGAGCCTGCCCCAGAGCGCGAGGTTCTCCCGCCCGGTGAGGATGTCGTCGACGGTGGACTGCTGGCCGATCATGCCGATGTGGTTGCGGACCTCCGAGGCTTGTCGTGCGACGTCGAATCCGTTGACCGTGGCGCGGCCCCCGTCGGGTCGCATGAGGGTGGACAGGATGCGGAGCACCGTCGTCTTCCCTGCGCCGTTCGGGCCGAGCAGCCCGCACACCGTGCCCGCTGGGACCGACAGGTCGAATCCGTCCAGTGCGTAGTACCCGCCGAACCGCTTGCGGAGGCCTTCAGCGAAGAGAACAGGTGAGCTCACGACAACCTCCTAAACTGTGTATGTCGTACACCCTGTGTACTGTATAGACAGTTCGATGCCTCTGTGTCAAGGTGGAAGGAGCCCAGTGGCCACGGAAGCAGGTGATCCGGAACGCAGCGTCGAGCTGCTCTGGGGCGACAAGCCCCCGCCCGTGCGCGGCCCCAAACCCGCCCTGACCTTGGACGGAGTGGTCGCCGCGGCCGTCGAGGTGGCAGACGAGGAGGGTCTCGCAGCACTGTCCATGCGCCGAGTGGCGGAAAAACTCGGCTTCACCACCATGTCCCTCTACCGCTACGTCCCAGGCAAGGCCGAACTGCTCGACCTCATGCAGGACGCCGCAGCGGCCGAGATCGTCCTGCCCGCGGCAGGCGTCGACTGGCGCACCGGCCTCACGTTCTCCGCAAGACAGGACTGGGAGCTCTACCAGCGCCATCCGTGGATGGTCCAGGTCACCTCCACGCGCAGCGTGCCGGGCCCGCACTACATGGCCGAGCTGGAGGCCCGCTTGCGGGTCTTGGAGGGGACCGGCCTCAGCGGCCGGGAAACCATGGCTGTGGCCAACCTCGTGTCGCAGTACGTCGAGGGGGCCGCGCGGCGGGTCGCGGAGGCCCAGGCGGCGGAGCGGACCACCGGGGTGAGCATGGAGCAGTGGTGGGGCTCGCGGGTGTCGCTGTGGGGACACCTGACGGAAGACCGGTACCCGACCTTGGCGCGTGTGTGGATGGCCGGTGGGTACGACGGGATGGCGGACGACTTCGAGTTCGGGCTGCGGAGGGTGTTGGACGGGATCGAGGTGTTGATCGCCGGGCGTGATGAAACTGCGGTTCGTGATGAAAGTGGTGGGGGTTGCGTCACGTGTGGGAAGCCGGTGGAGAAGTCGGCGACGGGTCGGCCGAAGGAGTACTGCTCGCGGGCTTGTCAGCAGAGGGCTTACCGGGCTCGGCAGGCTGGAAGGTAGGTGCGGCTGCGGGGATGGTTACTTGGGCGGCTGCCGGTGTCGTCGTGGCCAGCTGGGTGGCTGCGGCTTCCGGCCTGGTCGCCTAGGCGACCGCTGGTTCCAGCCTGGCCGGCCAGTGGCTGCCGGTACCGGCTCGCCCACCTGGCGACTGCGTCTTCCAGCCGGGCCACCCAGTGGCCGCCGGTTCCACCTGGGTCACCCAGCGGCTTCCGGCTCCAGCCGGGCCGCCCAGCGGCTACGACTCCCAGCCGGGCTGGTCAGCGGCCACAGCTCCCAGCCAGCCCACTCGGCGGCTTCGACTCCCAGCCCGCTGTGTCCGATTTGATTTGGGGCCCCTAGATTTGCCCCTTGATCGGGCCAAAAGGCAGTGCCCGAAAGCCCTGCCCGATCTCCAATTTTAAGGGGCAAATCCCCCAAATAAAATCGGACACGAACCAACCAGCCAGCCCCAGCAGGCAGGCAATCAGCTATCAAACAAGCTGCCGCAGGCAACCCTGCGCCGTCGACGAGCAGCAGGCCTGCCGCAGGCAACCCTTCGATCGAACCACCGCAGACTGTCTGCCGCAGGCAACCTTGCGCTCTGAACCACCTGTCGCCTGCCAGAGGCAACCCTTCGATCCAACCACCGCAAGCTGTCTGCCGCAGGCAACCTGAGACTGAGGCGCTGCCAGTCTGGCCTTCACCGCCTGACCACATCGGCAGCCGTGGCCAGCGGGCCCCGGCCCCAACAGGACCCCGTGACCAACCCGACCCGCATCTAAATTGCACCGTTCGGAACCGCACCAAATATCTTCCGGCCCCCGGCCGGCACTCGCACCGCACCCCAACCGGACCATGCCGGCAGGTTCTTTTAACCCCCAACCCTGGCGGCCCTCGATTGTTTTTGCGCCCCCACCCTCTTTCGTCTTGTC
>NZ_JBHYHC010000118.1:0-30021 GCF_042738955.1 Umezawaea sp. NPDC059074 | reverse complement strand
ACAAAAGCTACAACCAGCCCCCTCTCCCCACCCCGATAATAATCGACAACGCACACAATTTGCTTTGTCAAGGCATCTTTCCCGCCTTGACAAAGCAAAAAGAGTGTTGAAATAATTGCGCGAGCGGGGTGGGGTGACGCTCCCCCCAGTTCCCCCCAAAGTTTCGAGCACCGAGCACCGCACAACCAAAGAGCACCGACCTCCAGGGCACTCCCGACGACCCGCACCCTGCCTGTCGCCGGTCGATGCCCCCTGCCGGAAGAAGGAACTCTCGATGTCCGAACCCCCACCGGTGTGGGCCAGGGCTTTCGGCGCGTCACTGCTGATAGCCGCCCTCTTACTCCCCATCCCCGCCAGCGCAGACATCCCCGCAGCCGACTACCAACAGGTCCAACTAGCCGTGGGCTCAGCCAAGCTAGGCGAACCCATGTCCTTCACCGTCCTCCCGGACCGCCAGGTGGTCCACACGGCTCGCGACGGCACAGTCCGCATCACCAACGCCGCAGGCAACTCCACCACAGTCGCCGCAAAGCTCAACGTCTACACCCACGACGAAGAGGGCCTGCAAGGCATAGCCGCCGACCCCAACTTCGCCACCAACCGCTACCTCTACCTCTACTACTCCCCACGTCTGTCCACTCCAGACGGAGACGCCCCCACAGACGGTACGGACGCCCAGTTCGCCCCGTTCAAGGGCGAGCTCTACCTCTCCCGCTTCACCCTCAAGTCCGACAACACCCTAGACCTGACCAGCGAGAAGATCGTCCTCCGAGTAGCCAACGACCGGGGCCAGTGCTGCCACGTAGGCGGCGACATCGACTTCGACGCCCAGGGCAACCTCTACCTCACCACGGGCGACGACTCGAACCCGTTCGTCTCCGACGGCTACAGCCCGATCGACGAGCGCACCACGAGGAACCCCCAGTTCGACGCCCAACGCTCCTCGGGCAACACCAACGACCTCCGGGGCAAACTCCTCCGCATCAAGCCCCAACCCGACGGCACCTACACCATCCCCAGCGGCAACCTCTTCGCTCCGGGCACAGCCAAAACGCGCCCAGAGATCTACGCCATGGGCTTCCGCAACCCCTTCCGCATGAACGTCGACAAGGCAACGGGCGTCGTCTACCTGGGCGACTACGGCCCCGACGCGGGCGTCACGAACGCCAACCGCGGCCCCAGCGGCCAGGTCGAGTTCGACCGCATCACCAGCGCGGGCAACTACGGCTGGCCGTACTGCACGGGCTCCAACAGCACCACGGAGTCCTACAACCGCTTCACCTTCCCCAGCGGCCCGTCCGGGGCCAAGTACGACTGCGCCACCGGCCCCACCAACAGTTCCCCGCGCAACACCGGCCTCGCCAAGCTCCCCGTCCCCCGAGCCGCCTGGATCAAGTACGCGGGCGACGAGGGCTCACCCCCGGAGTTCGGCAGCGGTTCCGAGTCCCCGATGGGCGGTCCGGTCTACCGCTTCGACCCCAACCTCAACTCCGCCACCAAGTTCCCGCAGTCCCTCGACGGCAAATACTTCGCCGGCGAGTACGGCCGCCGCTGGATCAAAGCCATCGGCGTGAACCAAGACGGCTCCAGGGGAGCCATCGACGCCTTCCCGTGGTCCGGCACCCAGGTGATGGACATGAACTTCGGCCCGGAGGGCGCGCTCTACGTCCTCGACTACGGCACCGGGTCGGACAACCAGGCCCTGTACCGCATCGACTACAAGGGCAACACCCCGAGGCCGCCCACCGCGAAGGTCGCGGCGGACAAGGTCTCCGGGGCAATCCCGCTCACGGTCAACTTCTCCTCCGCGGGCAGCGCCGACCCCGAGGGCGGAGCTCTCACCTACCGCTGGGAGTTCGGCGACGGCGGCACCTCCACCGCCGCGAACCCGTCGCACACCTACACCACGGCGGGCTCGTACTCGCCCAAGCTGACCGTCACCGACCCGACCGGCCTCACCGGTTCGGCGAGCGTCCTGGTCACCGCGGGCAACACCGCGCCCACCGTGAACCTCCAACTACCGGGCAACGGAGCCCTGTTCTCCTTCGGTGACACGGTCCCGTTCCAGGTGAGCGCCAGCGACCCGGAGGACGGCACGGTCGACTGCTCACGGGTCAAGGTCACCTACCTGCTCGGCCACGACGCCCACCGCCACCAGATCACCCAGAAGACCGGCTGCTCCGGAACGATCCCGGTGCCGGTCGACGGCGAGCACGACGCGGCGGCGAACATCTACGGCGTCTTCGACGCGGAGTACACCGACAACGCGGGCCTGACCTCCCACGGCGTCAGCATCCTCCAGCCGAGGCACCGGCAGGGCGAGCACTTCGGGGCCCAGCAGGGCATCCAGGTCGCCGACCACGCCACCGCCGAGGGCGGCAAGACCGTCGGCTACACCGACAACGGCGACTGGATCTCCTACACGCCCTACGTCCTGGGCAACGCCACGTCGTTCACCGCGCGCGTCTCCTCGGGCGGCCCCGGCGGCACCATCGAGGTCCGCGCGGGCTCGGCCACCGGCACCCTGCTCGGCACGGCCACGGTCGCCAACACCGGCAACTGGGACACCTTCGTCGACGTGAGCACCCCGCTGTCCAACCGGCCCAGCGGTTCCACGACGTTGTTCCTGGTGTTCAAGGGCGTGACCGGCCAGGGCAACCTGTTCGACGTCGACGCCTTCACCTTCGCCACGAGCAACCCCGTGGGCACCCGCGTCGAGGGTGAGGCGTTCACCTCCACCGGTGGCGTCCAGGTCGCCGCGCACGCCCCGGCCAGCGGCGGCCAGACCGCCGGGTACATCAACACCGGCGACTGGGCCGGGTACTCGACGGTGAGCACCGCGGGGCTGCGCACGTTCAGCGCCTCGGTCTCGTCGGCGGGCACCGGCGGCACGATCACGATCAGGTCCGGCTCCCAGACGGGCACGGTCCTTGGCTCGGTCGCGGTCCCGGTGACCGGCGGCTGGGAGACGTTCCAGACGGTGTCCACGACCCTGACCGGCTCGGCGAGCGGGCCCCTGTTCCTGACCTTCACGGGTCCGGGAGCCGCGGGGGACTCCGCGTTCGACGTCGACTACTTCACCACCTCGAGCTGAAGGGGCCGATGACGATGCGCAAGCTCCCCGTGCTCGCGGCGGCGGCACTACTGTCGGCCGGTGTGGTCATGACACCGGAGGCTCACGCCCTAGCGCCGTACCAGGTCCTGGTCTTCTCGAAGACCGCGGGATTCCGGCACGACTCCATCCCCGCGGGCATCCAGGCGATCCGGGACCTGGGTTCCGCCAACGGGTTCACCGTCACCGCGACGGAGAACGCGGCGACGTTCACCCCGACCGAGCTGGCGAAGTACGCCGCCGTGGTGTTCCTGAGCACCACCGGCGACGTGCTCGACGGCACGCAGCAGTCGGCGTTCGAGTCCTACGTCAACTCCGGCGGCGGGTACGTCGGCGTGCACGCGGCGGCGGACACGGAGTACGACTGGCCGTTCTACGGGCAGCTGGTGGGGGCGTACTTCTCCAGCCACCCGAACATCCAGCAGGTGAACGTCAAGGTCGAGGACCGCGCGCACCCGGCGTCGGCGCACCTCGGCCCGGTGTGGACCCGCACCGACGAGCTGTACAACTACCGCGCCAACCCGCGGCCGAACGTGAAGGTGCTGGCGACGCTGGACGAGTCCAGCTACAGCGGCGGCACGATGGGCGCCGACCACCCGATCTCCTGGTGCCACGCGCAGTCGTCCGGCCGGTCCTTCTACACCGGGCTCGGCCACACCATCGAGTCCTACGCCGACTCGGCGTTCCGCACCCACCTCCTCGGCGGCATCAGGTACGCCGCCGGGGCGGCCAAGGCGGACTGCCGACCGGAGACCGGGTACTCCGGGCTGTTCACCGGGTCCACGTCGGGCTGGTCGCAAGCCGGTCCCGGCGGGTTCGCCAACGCCGACGGCACGCTCACCTCGCAGGGCGGTCCCGGCAACTTCTGGTACTCCACCAAGGAGTTCGGCTCGTACTCGCTCAAGCTGGACTGGCGGCTCACCGGCGACGGCGACTCCGGGGTGTTCCTCGGCTTCCCGTCCTCGGGCGCGGCCAACCCCGGCGCGGGCGGGCACGAGGTGGCGATCGACGCCTCGGCCGCGGCCAACGCCACCACCGGCGCGGTCTACGGCTTCCAGGCGCCGGACGCGGCCGTCCGGGACGCGGCGCTCAACCCGCCGGGGCAGTGGAACACCTTCGAGCTGCTCGTCGAGGGTGAACGGCTGCGGGTGTACCTCAACGGCAGGCAGGTCAACGACTTCACCAACACCGACGCCGCGCGCAGTCTGCGGCAGGGTTACGTGGGCCTGCAGAACAACGGCGACGGGTCGACCTCGTTCCGCAACGTGCGGATCAAGGAGCTCGGCGGCGTCACGCCCACGCAGGTGCAGGGCGAGGCGTACACGTCGTCGTCCGGCGTGCAGCCCGCCGGGCACGGCGGGGCGGTCGGCGGCCAGACCGTCGGGTACATCGACAACGGCGACTGGGCGGCGTACTCCCAGGTGTCCACGGCGGGTGCCCGGCAGTTCACCGCAAGGGTGTCGTCCGGCGGCGCGGGCGGCCGGATCGAGATCCGGTCCGGCTCGTCGACCGGGACGCTGCTCGGCTCGGTCGCGGTGGCCAACACCGGCAGCTTCGACAACTTCACGACGGTGACGACCGCGTTGACCGGTTCGGCGACCGGCCAGGTGGTGCTCGTGTTCACCGGGACGGGGTCGGGCGGCCTGTTCGACGTCGACCACTTCACACTCGGGTAGCACTCCGGTGGGCACGGACGCCGTCCGTGCCCACCGGCGTCCGGCCGAGAGGGGGCACATGACGGACATCGCGCGGCGGGGCACCGCCCGGACCCGCAACCTCGAACTGGTGCTCGGCGAGGTGGACCGGCGGGGACCGCTCACCCGCGCGGCGCTCGCCGAGCTGACCGGGCTCACCAAGACCACCGTGTCCACGCTCGTCGCGGAGCTGATGGCGGCCGGGTTCGTCGCCGAGTCCGGTGTCGTGCGCGGCGGGGAACGCGGCCGCCCCGGCGTGGCCGTGGGGGTCAGCGGGGCGCGGATGGCGGCGCTGGGCATCGAGGTCAACGTCGACTACCTGGCCGTGTGCGTCGTCGACCTGACCCGGTCGATCCGGCTGCGCGTCCGCGTGGAGCGGGACAACCGCGACACCAGACCGGTCGACGTGCTGCGCGACCTGCGGGCGCTGGCGCTCGACCTCGTGGACCAGGCGCGCGGCCTCGGGCTCACCGTCGTGGGCGCGGTCGTCGCCGTGCCAGGCCCGGTCGAGGACGGCCTGCTCTACACCGCGCCGAACCTCGGCTGGCGCGAGGTGCCCGTGGCCGCCGCGCTCGACCTGCCGCTGCCCGTGGACGTCGACAACGAGGCGAACCTGGCCGCGCTGGGCGAACTCTGGTTCGGCGGCGGCGCACCGGACTTCCTCTACGTGTCCGGCGAGATCGGCATCGGCGCGGGCCTCGTCGTCGGCGGCGCGCTGTTCCGCGGCGTCCACGGCAACGCGGGCGAACTCGGCCACGTCGTCGTCGAGCCCACCGGTCCGCCGTGCCGCTGCGGCGGCCACGGCTGCCTGGAGTGGTACGCGGGCCAGGACGCCCTGCTCAGACAAGTGCCCGGCGGTCTCACCGACCTGGTGGGCCGCCTTCGCCGCGGCGAGCAGCGCGCGCTCGGGGCGTGCGCCGGCGCCGGACGTGCCCTCGGCATCGCGCTCACGTCGGCGGCGAACCTGCTGGACCTCGACCGGATCGTGCTCGGCGGCGTCTACGTGCCGCTGTTCCCCTGGCTGTGCCCGGCGGTCGAGACCACGTTGGCCGCTCGACTCGGCAGGCTGCGCCGCTCGGTGCCGGTGGTGGCCGCGTCCCGGCTCGACGGCGAGGCCGCCGTCCTCGGCGCGGCGGGCCAGGTCGTGCAGCGGGTGATCGCGGACCCCGGCCGCGTGGGTCACGTCGTGTAGGCCTCCAGTTCCGCCACCTGACCGGCGGGCCAGCCGGTGTTGCCGGTGAACGTCAGCCTCAGGAACCTGGTGGTGGCACTGGGAACCGCGATGGTCGCGGTGGGCGCGAAGTCGTAGCCGCGGCTCGCCACCAGCGTCGAGTAGGTCGACCCGGTGGCGCTGCCGAGCACGGACAGCGTCTGCGTGCGCGCGCCCCACGACTGGGGCAGCTTCAGCACGACCCGGCCCACGGTCGCGGTCGTGCCGAGGTCGACGGTGAGCGACTGCGGGAACGAGCCGTTGGTGCTCTCCCAGTAGCTGCCCTGGTTGCCGTCGGTGGCGTTGGCGGGGGCGTAGCCCGGCACGGATCCCGTGGCGCTGACCGGTTTCCCGGCGGCCAGGTTCGGGTTGGCGGGCGGGGGAGTGCCGCCACCGAACCGCTGGGTCCAGTACGCGGTCCGGTCGAGGTAGGCCGTCTCGGCCGCCGCGCCGGTCTTGCCGTACGCGCCCTCGAACGTCTGGTACCCCTGTCCCGTGGGAGGAATCGACCGCGCGGGCTCGATGACCGAGCCCTCGTGCCACTCGTTGAACGACGTGATCGACACCCAGTCGGCGTTGCTGCCCAGGGCGTTGCCCCACTGCTTGTCGTAGGCGGCCCCGTTGTCGCGGGCCAGCGTCGGCGTGGTGTTGCCCGGCACCGCCCGGTCGTCGATGTAACCGGGACCGATCGACGGTGCCCACACGAGCCCGTTGGCCTTGCAGAACGCCGACGCGCCCGCCCATCCCGGCGCGGTCGCGCCCGCGATGGCGTCGTAGGTGTACATCCCGCCGAAGTGGGCGACCTTGCTCGTGTCCGTGGTCTGCGCCAGCACGATGCTGTGCGCCTTGACCTGCTCCAGCGCGGTCCAGTCGGCGATCCGCAGGCTCTCGAACACGTAGAACGCGCCCCGGTTGCCGTGCTCGGCGTCCCGGTAGAACGCCGAGTGGCCGCCGTAGCGCGCGTTGATGTAGTCGATGTCCGCCACGGTCGACGCCGCCGTGCGCGTCCCGTACGGCTCCAGGTGGAAGGCGACCTTGATCCCGTACCGCGCGGCCGCGTCCAGCAGCCGGGGGACCAGGGTGTCCTCGTACGACCCCTGGCCCCACCAGCTGACCACGATCGTGCCCGCGCCGGAGCGCTGGATCCACGCCATGTGCTGGTTCACCACGGCCGTGTCGCCCGAGTCGTACGCGCCGAGCACGGGGTAGAGGTCCGCGCCGACGTCCGAGGGCGGAGTGTGCCCGCCCTGCGTCCAGTGCCGGTAGCCGGTCGAAGTGCCGCCGTACCAGGGGTAGTAGAACAGGTGGGTCTTGGTGGACAGCGCTTGCGCGCGGGGCTCGCCGACGGCCGTGGTGGCCGTCGTGGCGGAGAGCAGGGCCAGCAGGACCAGGCCGATGCCGAGTAGACGTCGCACGGGTATCGCTCCTCATCGCTTCGTCGCGGATGGGAGTGGCAGGGACCGTGAGCGTACAAATTCTTGACAGGGTTAAGCAAGAAGTCGACTAGGTGATGGCAAATGGCGACTGGTTGACCCGTCGGTAAGGTGCGCCGCGTGCGCGAAGACTACGGGTACTGGACGACGATCCCGACGCGGTGGAACGACAACGACGTGTACGGCCACGTCAACAACGTCGTGCACTACGCGTTCATGGACACCCTGATCAACACCTGGCTCATCGAGGCCGGGCTGGACATCCACGGCGGCACGACCATCGGGCTGTGCGTCGAGTCCCACTGCAACTACCGGTCGTCCATCTCGTTCCCGGACGCGATGCGCGCCGGGCTGCGGATCGGCCACCTCGGGAGGTCCAGCGTCCGCTACGAGATCGCGTTCCTCGCGGCCGACGACACCGTGATCGCGGAGGGGCACTTCGTGCACGTGTTCGTGGACCGGACCACCCGGAAACCGGCGGAAGTACCTACTGGACTCCGGGGCGCGATGGCGGGTTTGGTGTACCCATGACCGTGCGCGCCGCAGTGCTGCTCGAGACCGGCCGCCCGGCCCCCTACGCCGAGTCCCGGCCGATCGAGGTCCAGGACCTCGTGCTGGACCCGCCGGGCCCCGGCGAGGTGCTGATCCGCGTCGGCGCGACCGGGCTCTGCCACTCCGACCTGTCCGTCGTGAACGGGTCCCGCCCGCGACCGCTGCCGATGGTCCTGGGCCACGAGGCCGCGGGCGAGGTCGTGGAACTCGGGCCGGGCGTGGAGGACTTCGCGGTCGGCGACCACGTGGTGATGTCCTTCGTGCCGGCGTGCGGGTCGTGCCGCCGGTGCGTGTCCGGGCGGCACGCGCTGTGCGAGCCCGGCGCGGCGGCGAACCGGGCGGGCACGCTGCTGTCCGGCGGACGGCGGTGGGTCGGGGCCGACGGAGCGCGGCTGAACCACCACCTCGGCGTGTCCGGCTTCGCCGAGTACGCCGTGGTGTCCACCGCGTCCGCGACCCGCGTGGACGCCGACCTGCCGTTCGAGATCGCCGCCCTGTTCGGGTGTGCCGTGTTGACCGGCGCCGGGGCGGTCTTCCACAGCGCCGCCGTCGTGCCGGGCGACCGGGTGGCCGTGTTCGGCCTCGGCGGGGTCGGCTTGGCGGCGTTGCTGGCCGTGAAGGCGGCCGGGGCGTCGACGATCGTGGCCGTGGACGTGGTGCCGCACAAGCGTTCCCTGGCCCTGAGGCTGGGGGCCACGCACGCGGTGGAAGGCGGTCCGGACGCCGTGGAGGCCGTGCGGGAGGCGACCGGCGGCGGGGCGGACAAGGTCGTCGACACGACCGGCAGCGCCGACGTCCTCGCCCAGGCCTACGCGGCCACGGCGGCGGGCGGGACGACCGTCACCGTCGGCCTCCCGCACCCCGACCGCCAGCTCGTGCTGCCCGCGTTGAGCCTCGTCGCGGAGGAGCGGACCCTCAAGGGCAGCTACCTCGGGTCGAGCGTGCCCCGCAGGGACATCCCGCGGTTCATCGCCCTGTACCGGGCCGGGCAGTTGCCGGTGGAGGAGCTGCTGTCGGGGACTCTGACCCTGGACGAGGTGAACACCGGTTTCGACCGCCTTGCCAGTGGTGAGGCGATCCGCCAGGTCGTGAAGTTCTAGGACACCCGCTCGTCGACCACGTACGCCCTGGTCTTCTCCCGATCGAGGAACCGCGCCTCGTCCTCGGCGATCTCCGGCACGCCCAGCGTGCTGATCCAGTTCTCGAACCCCGACCGGTCGTCCCAGACCATCTCGGTCATGACGTCGAAGGCGAGGTCGGGCGACTCCAGGTTGGCCGCGTCGCCCCGGACGACGTAGCGGCGCTTGTAGACGCGGGGGAGTGGGGCGAGGCTCAGGACGAGCGGGACGTGGTGGTTCTCGTAGTGGTCCTGGAACGCCTCGCTGGTGATGTCGTGGCGCTTGGTGAGGTAGGCGAAGACGGAGAACACGGCGGAGGTCCTTTGCGTTCGGGGTCGCTTGGTTTTTCCAAGTCTCCGGTACGGTAGCCGGGTGACTGGGAAAATCCAACCCACTGGTGCGCGGGTGTGCTCGATCGCCGACGCGCTGGAGATCCTGGGTGACCGGTGGACGCTGCTCGTGGTGCGCGAGTGCGGGTACGGGGTGCACCGGTTCAACGACATCCAGCGGAACACCGGCGCGTCCACGGACATCCTCGCGGGGCGGTTGAAACGCCTGGAGGCGGTGGGGGTCCTGCGGCGGGAGCCGTACACGTCCCGGCCGGTGCGGTACGAGTACTTCCTGACCGGCGCCGGGCGGGAGTTGCTGCCGATCCTGCTGAACCTGCGGGAGTGGGGGGAGCGGCAGTTGCACGCCGGGGAGGAGTCGGAGAACCCCGTGTGGCATCGGTGCGGGGAGGAGTTGCACGTGGAGACGGTGTGCCGGGGGTGTCGGGAGGTCGTGGTGGCGGAGGATCTTCGGTATTCCGACGGGTGAGGTGGGGTGTCGGGCGGATTTTGTCGCTCGATCAGGTGATCCAGTTTTTGTCGGTGGTCGCTTGTACCTTGTGCATTGGGGGGTCTCGCTCGATCGGGGACCCATGCGAGAGCTTGGTCGTTTCCCGGTCAGACGGGGCTTCCAGTGCGCTCACCGGGCGATTTCCGTCGTTGGTGTGGCCGATTTGACCTGGGGACCCCTCATTTCGGTCTTGATCGGGCCAAAAGGCAGTGCCCCAAGACCTGGTCTCAAAACTCGGTGTGTCGCCAGGTGAACCAACTGCCCGCCCCTGGCTCCGCACCGCCCGCCTGTGGGCCCGGCCCGACGGACCGGAAGTCCGTCAGGGAGACTGGGGGCCAGTGCCCGCCCTCTCGACCTGGAGCCGTTGATGCCGCAAGGGACCGTCCGTTGGTTCGACGCCGAACGGGGTTTCGGCTTCCTCGCGCCCGAGGACGGCTCGCCGGACGTGTTCGTGCACGCCTCCGAGATCGTCGAGGGCGGCGGCGCGAAAGTGCTCCGCGAGGGTCAGGCCGTCGTGTTCGAGGTCGGCGAGAACGACCGCGGGCCCCAGGCGCTGCGCGTTCGCGTCACCGCCGATGCGACCACCGGCAGCGCCGTGGGCGTGCTCGGCACCGTCAACTGGTACGAGCCGGGCAAGGGGTACGGCTTCGCGTCGCCGGACGGCGGCGGCGCCGACGTCTTCGTGCACAGCTCCGCCATCGTGACCGGCGGCGTGGTCACCGAGGGGCAGCGGGTGGCCTTCCTGATCGTCGAGGGCGAGCGCGGCCCGCAGGCCGGGCACGTGATCCCGTTGGGAGCAGGGGCAGGCTCACCCGCCGCGGCTGGTGTCTCGGACGGTGCCGACGGCACGGTGGCCTGGTACGACGAGGACAAGGGCTTCGGCTTCATCAACCCCGACTCCGGCGCCGGGGACGTCTTCGTCCACGCCAGGTCCCTGGCCGAGGGGCTGACGTGGCTCGCGGAGGGCGACCGCGTCGCCTACGAGGTGGCCAGTGGAGACAGGGGCCCGCAGGCCCGCGACGTGCACCTGGTCCGGGGCGCCGAGCCCAAGACGGCACCGCGGCGGTCGGCACCTGCCGCGGCCGCGGGGCCGGCGGCGCGGGACGTGCCCGTGCGAGGCGGCGAGGGCGTCGTCGCGCGCTACGACGGCGACCGCGGCTTCGGCTTCATCACCCCGGACGCGGGCGGCGACGATCTCTTCGCCCACGTGTCCGTGATCATGGGGTCGGAGCCGCTGCAGAAGGGTGACCGGGTCCGGTACGCGGTGCGTCAGAGCGACCGGGGCCCGCAGGCCGACCGCATCGAACGCCTCTGAAGAGGCGGCCCCGCCGATGGCTGATCACTTCCCGACGAGAATGCTCGTTCATCCTCGTCGACGGTGCCGTCAGGTTGATCACGGTGCACTCCGTAGCAGGCCACCAGGCGCGTGCCGGTCCCGTGGGTGGTCGCTGGTCCTGTAGGTGGTCTTTGTTGGTTCTTAGTTTCCGACGCCGAGTTGGGCCATGAACGCTGTCGGGTAGCGGTCGCCTCGTGCTGAGCCCGGCGGGACTGCCTTTTCGATCTCTGCGAGGTCGTCGTCGGTCAGGTGGATGTCCAGTGCCGGCAGGGCTTCCGCCAGTCGGTTGCGGGTGCGGGCGCCTGCCAGCGGCACGATCGTGTCGTCCTGGGCTGCCACCCACGCGATGGCCAGTTGGGCGACCGTGCAGCCCTTGGCCTCGGCGATCGTGCGTAGGGCGTCCACGAGGGTGAGGTTGTGTTCGACGTTTCCCGCCGAGAAGCGTGGGGAGTGGCTGCGGAGGTCGCCTGGGGTTTGTGGGGTCCAGTGGCCGGAGATGAGGCCTCGGCCCAAGACTCCGTAGGCGGTCATGCCGATGCCGAGTTCTCGCAGGGTGGGGAGGATGTCCGCTTCCACCGCGCGGGAGAGGATCGAGTACTCGATCTGGAGGTCGGTGATCGGGTGGACTGTGTGGGCCTTGCGGATCGTGGTGGCGTTCACCTCGGAGAGGCCGATGTGGCGGACGTGGCCCGCGTCGACCATTTCCTTGATCGCGCCCACGGTGTCCTCGATCGGCACCGCCGGGTCCAGGCGGGCCGGGCGGTAGATGTCGATGTGGTCCACGCCCAGGCGCGTGAGCGAGTAGGCGAGGAAGTTCTTCACGGCCTCCGGCCTGCCGTCGGTGCCGTTGAAGGTGTTGTTCGGGCCTCGTAGTGCGCCGAACTTGACGCTGAGCGCGTAGCTGTCGCGGTCCCTTCCCCGCAGGGCCTCGGCGAGCAGGAGTTCGTTGTGGCCCATGCCGTAGAAGTCGCCGGTGTCGATCAGGGTGATGCCCGCGTCCAACGCCGCGTGGACCGTCGCGATGCTCTCCGCGCGGTCGGTCGGGCCGTAGATGCCGCCGGACATGGCCATCGCGCCCAGGCCCAGCGCGGACACGGTCGGGCCGGTGGAGCCCAGGGTTCGCGTCTTCATCGTGTTCTCCTCCGGGAGTCGGTGTGGCACCCACTCTGGAACCGAATCGACGGCAGCGGGAGTGGAGCGCTCATCGTGGGAGCGCGGCTCCCTGGCTGGGACCTCCGGCGCGGGGGACGATGGGGTGATGCAGCGCGACCAGCTCGCCGACTTCCTGCGTCGGCGCCGGGAGACGATCCGGCCCGCCGAGGTGGGCATCGCCGAAGGGCCCCGCCGTCGGACCGCCGGGTTGCGGCGGGAGGAGGTGGCGATGCTCGCGGGCATGTCGGTGGACTACGTCGTGCGGCTGGAGCAGGGGCGGAGCAGCCAGCCGTCGACGCAGCTGCTCGGGGCGCTGGCGCGGGCGTTGCGGCTGTCCGACGACGAGCGCGCCCACCTGTTCCACCTCGCCGGGCACCGGCCGCCGCCCGCGGACGGGGTGGCCCGGCTGGCGCGTGCGGGGCTGGTGCGGATGCTCGACCTGCTCGGCGACACGCCCGCGCTGGTGATGTCCGACCTGGGCCAGGTGCTCGCGCAGAACCGGATGTCCGTCCTGCTCACCGGGGACCTCACCGCGTTGGCCGGTGACCGGCGGTTCGTCGTCTACCGGTGGTTCACCGAGCCCGCCGCGCGGGCCGTCACACCAATCGAGGAGCGCGAGCGCCACGGCCGCCAGTTCGTGGCGGACCTGCGTGCCGCCGTCGGTCGACGGGACAGCGAGCCGGGGTTCATCGCCCGGCTGGAGGCCGCCAGCGCCGACTTCCGGCGGCTCTGGGCCGAGCACGAGGTGGCGGTGCGGCGCAGCGACCGCAAGTCCTTCGACCACCCGCGGGTCGGCCGGGTGGTGGTGGACTGCGAAACCCTGGTCACGCCCGACCAGGGGCAGCAGCTGCTGGTGCTCACCCCGGCCGACGCCGAGTCCCGCGAGCGGCTGGAGCTGCTGCGGGTGCTCGGCGTCGAGGAGTTCTCGACGACTACCAGCGGCCCCGGTGCACCACGTCGTCCAGGGACCGCCGCCTCCGGCTGATCGCGGACGTGTTCGTGGGCTCGGGCTCGTCGGAGAAGCCGATGGCGACCGCGCCGAGCGGCTCGTGGTCGTCCGGGATGCCGTACCGCTCGCGGACCAGCGGCACGCTTTCGCCGAAGAAGCCGAAGTAGACCGCGCCGAGCCCCTCGTCGACGGCCGTCTGGAGGATGAGCAGCGTCGCCATCCCGGTGTCGATGTGCCAGAACGGCAGCGGCCAGTGCCCCTCGTCGCGGTCGAACCAGCCCTTGTCGGGCTCGGCGTACCGGTCGAGGTAGGCCGCCTTCGACGACAGCGGCACGATCACCAGCGGCGCGGTCTTCACCGAGTCGAGCGTGGCGTCCGAGCCGATCGGCCAGAAGTCGGCCAGCTCGGGCCCCTCCAGCACCAGGAACGCCTGCCCCTGGGAGAACCCGGCGGACGGGCCGCGGGTGGCGTTGTGCAGGATCCGGTCGAGGCTCTCCGCCGGCACCGGATCGGGACGGAACTTGCGGACCATTCGCCTGCGGCGCACCACGTCCTGGAATTCCATGCACCCGACGCTACCGCTGCACCGGCCGCGACGGTGGGGCCGATCAGCGGGACGGGAACCCCCGAGGAACCCGTCCTGGACGTCCTACTGGCCGGGTGCCTGGAACATCACGGCCGGGGCCGAGCTGGTCGGGCGCGGCTGCTTCGTCGGCGCGTCCGGCAGGCTGAACTGAAGGGTGCTCTCCATCGCCGACGGCGGCTCCACCTCGGGCTTGGCCGGGGCGGGCTCGGCGGCGACCGGTTCGGCGGCAGCGACGGGCGCGGGGGTCGGGGCCGGGGCGACGACGGGGGCCGGGGGAGGCGTCGACAGCTCCTGCTGCGCTTTGCTGATCCACGCGGTCCACATGGCGGCGTCACGGCTGTCCCTGGTCTGCGCGCGCAGGATGGACAGCGTGCCGCGGACCCGACCGGCCAGCACCGCGTTGGTGCGGACCTGCGCCCAGACCTGGGTGGTCTGCGGGCCCTGGTTGCGGACGAGGTGTCGGACGTGGTCGGTCAGTTCGCCGTCCGTGAAGGACATCCACTGGTTGACCACTTGGCGCGGGTTGGACAACAGATCCCCGTTTCGTCGTGCTTGACCTGCAACGATCGTCGCACACCCGTTCGAGCCGCCAGCGCTTCCCACCCGAATGGGTGTTGACGCGGCCTTGCCCCCGTGTGTGGCTCCTTGTACGTGACTCACAGTATCCACTACCGGGTGTCGCTCCGGTGTGGGACGCGCGCGGGAGAAATTTTCCCGCCCGTCCCCGCCCCTACGCTCGTCGACGTGCTCGGCGACTACCGCGTGGTGAACTTGGCCCACATCAACGATCCTGCCCGCACCTCCCTCTACCCCGGCGACCCCGAGTTCACCGTGACGACAGTGGCGACCGTCACGGAGGACGGCTACCACCTCCGGTTGCTCCACCAGGGTGAACACACCGGCACCCACTGGGGAGCGCCGTCGCACTTCAACGCCGACCAGCCCGGCGCGGACGAGCTGGACACCGCCGACCTGTTCCTCCCGGCCGTGAAGGTCGACGTCCGCGACCGGGCCGTCGACCCCGACTACGCCGTCACGGTCGACGACCTGCGGGCCTGGGAGGCCGTCCACGGCGAGATCCCGCCGGAGTCGGCCGTGGTCCTGCACACGGGCTGGGAGGACCGCTGGGGCACGCCCGCGTTCGCGAACCTCGACGCCGACGGCCGCCTCCACCAGCCCGGTTTCGGCCTCGCCGCGGTCGAGTGGCTGGTGGCGACCGGCAGGCTCGGCAGGCGCGGCGCGCTGGGCACCGACACGTTCGGGCCGGACGTCGGCGTGGACGGCTCGTTCGCCGTGTCGAAGCTCCTCTACCGGGAACACCGGATCAGCCTGGAGGTGCTCGCCAACCTCGCCGAACTGCCCCCGACCGGCGCATGGGTGCTGGTGGGGGGCACGGTGAACCGCGGCGGCTCGGGGTCGCCCGCGAGCGTCTACGCGCTCATGCCGAAGGACGGGTGACGCGAATACGCCATCCGGTGTAACGCCCGAACGGCCGTCCGCGACAATGGGGACAGGTGCTTCGCGCACCATCGGGCTTCCCGTCCTCAGCACCCCCCGACTGTGGACGGGAAGCCCGGTCACTCCACCGGGGCCGGATATCTTCACCGCTTTTGTCGGTGCCGTGTGACAGCCTTGACGAGTGGCTCCTCGCTCGAACGCTCCCTCTCCCCGGTCCCCGGCGTCCGCGTACGCCGATTCCCGCCGCCGGGCCTCCCACCCGCGGCTGACGGACTTCCTCTCCGTGCTCTCGTTCGACCTCGACCCGTTCCAGCGCACCGCGTGCGAGGCGCTGGAAGAGGGCCACGGGGCGCTGGTGTGCGCGCCGACCGGCGCGGGCAAGACCGTGGTCGGCGAGTTCGCCGTCCACCTCGCGCTGGCACAGGGCCTGAAGTGCTTCTACACGACGCCCATCAAGGCGCTGTCGAACCAGAAGTACGCGGACCTGGTCGCCCGGTACGGCCCGAAGGCCGTCGGCCTGCTGACCGGCGACACGTCGGTCAACGGCAGCGCGCCCATCGTGGTCATGACCACCGAGGTGCTGCGGAACATGCTCTACGCGAGCTCGCACACCCTCGAGGGCCTCGCGTACGTCGTGATGGACGAGATCCACTACCTCGCGGACCGCTTCCGCGGCGCCGTCTGGGAGGAGGTGATCCTGCACCTGCCGGACGAGGTGCAGCTCATCGGCCTGTCGGCGACGGTCAGCAACGCCGAGGAGTTCGGTGAGTGGCTGGTCGAGGTGCGCGGCGACACGAAGGTCGTCGTGGACGAGCACCGGCCCGTGCCGCTGTGGCAGCACATGATGGCGGGCGGGCGGATGCTCGACCTGTTCATCGGCGAGTCGCCGGACGGCGAGGCGCGGATCAACCCGCAGCTGCTGCGGCACACCGAGGACCTCGCGCGCTTCCACGTGCCGTGGAGCCGGTCGCGCAGCAACAAGGACCGGGGCGGCCGGGCCGCGCCGCGCAACTCCGGGTTCAAGCCGCCGTCCCGGCTGGAGATCATCGAACGCCTCCAGCAGGCCAACCTGCTGCCCGCGATCGACTTCGTGTTCAGCCGCGCGGGCTGCGACGCGGCGGTCGCCCAGTGCGTCCGCTCCGGGCTGCGGCTCAACACGATGGAGGAGACCGAGGTCGTCCGCGGCATCGTGGACGAGAAGACCAAGGACCTGCCGGAACCCGACCTGCGGGTGCTGGGGTACTGGGAGTGGCGGGACGCGCTGGAGCGCGGCATCGCCAGCCACCACGCCGGCCTGCTGCCCGCGTTCAAGGAGACCGTGGAGGAGCTGTTCGTCCGCGGCCTGATCAAGGTGGTGTTCGCGACCGAGACGCTCGCGCTGGGCATCAACATGCCCGCGCGGACCGTCGTGCTGGAGAAGCTGGTCAAGTACAACGGCGAGGCGCACGTCGACCTCAACCCCGGCGAGTACACGCAGCTCACCGGGCGTGCGGGCCGTCGGGGGATCGACGTCGAGGGCCACGCGGTCGTCGTGTGGCAGCCCGGTGTCGACCCGAAGCAGGTCGCCGGACTGGCGTCCACCAGGACGTTCCCGCTGAAGTCGTCGTTCCGGCCCGGCTACAACATGGCCGTCAACCTGGTCCACGCCCTCGGCGCGGCCAAGGCCCGCGACCTGCTGGAGCAGTCGTTCGCGCAGTTCCAGGCGGACCGGTCCGTCGTGGGGCTGGCTCGGCGGATCGAGCGCAACCGCGAGGCGCTGGAGGGGTACGCCGAGGCGATGACGTGCCACCTCGGCGACTTCACCGAGTACGCGGCGCTGCGCAGGCGCGTGACGGACCGCGAGAAGGCGCTGGCGAAGCAGAACAGCTCGTCCAAGCGCGCCGAGGCCGCCGCGTCCCTGGAGCGGCTGCGCAAGGGCGACGTGATCGCCGTGCCGTCCGGTCGTCGCTCCGGCCTGGCCGTGGTCATCGACCCCGGCCACGAGCCGATGGGCGAGGCCCGGCCGCTGGTCGTCACCGAGGACCGGTGGGCGGGCAGGCTGTCGTCCGCGGACTTCCCGGTCGCCGTCGAGGTGCTCGGGCACATCAAGCTGCCCAAGCAGGTCGACGTCCGCTCGCCGAAGTCCCGCCGCGACCTGGCCGCGACCGTGCGCAACACCGGGATCCAGGTCCCGACCGCGCGCAGGCGCAAGACCACGGCGGACGACGACGCCGAGCTGGCGACGCTGCGCCGGGCGCTGCGCGCGCACCCGTGCAACGCCTGCGAGAAGCGCGAGGACCACTCGCGCTGGGGCGAGCGCTACCACCGGCTGCTGTCGGAGACCGAGCTTGTGGAGCGCAAGGTCGCCGCGACCACGCACTCGCTGGCCCGCGAGTTCGACCGCATCCGCGCGCTGCTGCGCGAACGCGGCTACCTCGAGTCCCACGAGAACGGCCCCGGCGAGGAGGTCACCGAGCACGGCAAGCGGATCACCCGCATCTACGGCGAGTCCGACCTGCTCGCGGCGGAATGCCTCCGCCACGGCGTCTGGAAGGGCCTGGAGCCAGCGGAACTGGCGGCCGTGGTCTCGTCGCTGGTCTACGAGGCCCGCCGCGACGGCCCCGTGGAGACCCGCCTGCCCGGCGGCCCCATCTCGGACGCCATGCTGGCCACGGCCAGGCTGTGGGCCGAGATCGAGGACGACGAACGCCGCCACCGCCTCGACCGCACCCGCCAGCCCGACCCCGGCTTCGCCTGGCCGGTCTACCGCTGGGCCCGCGGCGAGTCGCTGGAGAAGGTCCTCGACTCGGGCGACACCGGCGGCACCGAACTGGGCGCGGGCGACTTCGTCCGCTGGTGCCGCCAGGTCGTCGACCTGCTCGACCAGATCCGCAACGTGATGGGCGGCGGCGACCCCGTGGGAGCAGCGGCGGGCAAGGCCGTGGCCGCCCTGCGCCGCGGCGTCGTGGCCATGGCGACCGTCTAGGCCTCCGGTTCGCGGGGCATCCTCGTGTGCCCCGCGAACCGGTCCCACACCCTCTCGTCAGCCGGTCGGAGGCACCCTGACCACGGCGGACAGCTCCGCGGTGAGCACGTCGAACACCTCGGGCGTCTCCGCTGTCATCGGTGGGACGGCTCGGTGCCACTGGCCCGACCGCAGGACGTCGAGCAGCGATCCGCCGATCGGGTCGACCCGAGTATTGCGCCGCCTGGGTTGCTGAATCTCCACCGCGCGCCGCTGACCTGCACCGAGGCTCTTCCAGAGCTGTTCGGCCTCGGCGTTCAAGGCGGCCGCGCGGTCGAAGAGCCCGACCTTCTCCACCACCGGTGCCATCGCGCTCAACGCCACCATCCGTCCGACCGGATCGCCGGTCAAGGAAGGCAGGACGAACTCGCCGCGGCGCACGGCGTCCTTGGCTCCCGCGCGGTCGCCGATGTCGATCATCCCGTCCGCGACCTGCATGAGTGCGTGGATCTCGCGGTAGCCCCAGACACTTCTCGCGCGGTACATCGCGGTGGTGAGTGTCCGGTGCGCCAAGTCGTGGTCGCCGTTGCGGGCGATGACCCGCGCGACGTGGGAGAGCACGCGCGCCTCGTCGAACGGGGAGAGGTGCCATCCCTGCACTCTCCCCACCAGGTCGATGGTCCCGGCGGCGGCGAACAGCACGCCCGCTGTCCGCACCAGCCCATCACGGGTGGCGTTGCCCAGGTCGCGGCCGACCGAGCTGACGAGCGCGGTCGCACGGGGCAGGTCGAGCGCCCTGGCCAGTGCGGCCACCAACCGGTCCAGCGTCAACGCCAGCCAGGCTTGGCCGGTGTTGCCGCGCACCCGCGCTTCGGCGTCTTCCAGGATCAAGGTGGCACGGGCGGGATTACCCGCCCGGATGGCGGTCCGCGCGCCGATCACCAGCAGCCGTGCGACGTCGATGGGGTACCTCGTCGACTGCGCGATCCGCGCCGCGTTCCCGGTGTCGCCGGATTCGACCACCGCCCGAGCCACCTCTTCGAGCAGACCGTCGGCGGTGAAGGGGATGCCTGCGGCGGATGAGGCCGCGCGCTCCGCCTTGGTGAACAACTCTGCGGCACGGTCCGCATGGCCCGTCTCGGCCGCTCTGGTGGCGACCTCGATCAGGAGCCGTACCGCCGAGCCCGCGGGCCGGATGAGCCGGGTGAGTTCCGCGGCGCGGGTGAAGTCGCCCATCGCGGCGGCCGCTTGGATCGTGAGTCGGCACAGCCACTGGTCACCCAGGTCACGGGCGATCTCCGCGCCCGCGGCGAGAGCCTCGGAGGCCAGGCCTCCCACTCCACGGGTCGCGGCGGCTTCCGCTACCAGGAGCAGTGCTTTCGCTTGCCCGCCTTGGTTGTCGACGGTGGACGCGGCGGAACGGGCCTCGGCGATCCACCGCGCGGCTCGTGGACCACCCGTGGTCGCCATGCCCAGCAGCAGGTCCACGCGCTCGGCGGGATCGGTCACGCCGCGCACCAGTTCCTCGGCGTGCCCGGCGTCGCCGCGGCGGACGGCCGCGACGGTCAGGAACGGCAGGCCTTCCTCCCTCGGCAGGTCGTGTGCCAGGAGAGTCACCTGGTCCAGGTCTCCATGAGTCGCTGCGGTTGTGAGCAGTGATTTCAGCCGCCGGTGTCGCGTCTGGGAGTCGGGCATCAAGGGCAGGAGGGTCGCGGCCCAGGACAGCAGGCGTTGTCGACGTCCGTCGTGCGCGCACAGCGCCACGTGGGCCAGCGCGGAAACTTGGTCCTTCGGGTCCGAAGCGAGGCCGATCAGCGTCTCGGCCCGGTCCGGGTCGCCGTGGTCCGCGGCGGCTTCGGCGAGGGACGCGAGGAGCGCCGACCGCTCCCAGGTGTCAGGGATCGACGCGATCGCCTTCTGCGCCTCGGTGAGCAGATCGGTCAGGGAGTCGCTGCCCGAGGAGGCCTTCGCCATGGCGACGAAGGCCTCCGCTCGGCGGGCGGCGTCGACGATGGAGCGGGCCGTGGCCGTGGCCCGGTCGGGGCGGCCCGCCGCCATCCACGCAGCCGGGAGATCCGGTGGAATGGTGGCGTTGCGGTGGCCCAGGTAGTCGTGGTGCACGGCGAGCCGCAGCGACGCGACGACGTCCGTGGTGACCGCTTGGGCGGCCGCGATCTCGTCGAGCGAGGAGCCGTCGCCACCGGACTGGGCCAGGATGCGGTCCTGGCGGGCGATGTCGGTCGCGCACGAGACCATGCGCGCCACGTCGCCGGTCTCGGTCAGGACGGCGAAGTAGCCGCGCAGGAGGTAGTCCGGCGTGGTAACCGGCCAGCCCCGGTCGCGGTAGCCGTCGGCCCACGTGTGCAGGCGCTGCCGGTAGCGCTCCAGCCGTGTCGGGCCGAGGACGGTCACGGCGGTGGCCTGCAACTCCTCGTGGCCCAGCAGGTAGACGTCCGCGCCGCCGGACGACGTTCGGCGGCGGGTGAAGCTCCGGCCCGCCGCGGTGGTGAGGAGGTCCGCCACCTCCCACTCCGACAGGTCGGTGAGCGCGGCGAGGTCGGCGGGGGTCAGGCCGCCGACCGCGGCCGTCACCAGGCCGAGGACGTCCAGTCCCGCGGGGCCGCCGTGAAGCAGACCGCGCAGCTCCCGTTCCGCTTCCACCCGGATGACCTGGGCTTTCGGGGACGGGGCGAGGTGGCGGACGATGGCGGGGTTCCGCAGCGGGTGGTGTTCGGGGACGTCCGCCGGGAGCACCGGGTCGGGTCGGCCCGCGACGACGACGTGCAGGTCCGCGGGCAGGAGGGCGGCGATGCTGTGCGTGTCGACGCCCCGGTCCTCGTCCAGGCCGTCGACCAGCAGCACGAAGTGCTCCCCGCGTTTCGCGCACGCCGCCGCGGCGTCGTCCAGCAGGCCCAGCAGGTGCGTCTCGCGGTTCGTGTCGTCCAGGAACACGGGCGGCTGCTGGCCCGTCAGGTCGAGCAGCTGCTCCATGACGTTGCGGATGAACGCGTCCCGCGTGTTCTGCCCCGCGTACCGCGCCGTGATGAAGAACGACACCAGCCGCACGCCCTCCGGCGGGTGCAGGACGAACCACGACAGGAGCGCCGTCTTGCCCGACCACGCCGCGGCCCGCCACCACGCGTAGCCGCCCGCGGGGGAGGTGCAGAACGCGGCGAGTTCGGCCAGTTCCGCGTCCCTGCCCTCCAGGTCCGCGGGCGCGACGCGCTCCACCTGCTTGTGGTAGCGGGTCTGCACCGGGACGCCGGTGAACAGGTTCACGTCGCCGACGTGCACGCCGGTCTGCACCACCGGACCGGTGGCCCCGCCCGAGACGCGGTTGACCACGCCGGGTAAGTCGTCGTCCGTCGTCACCGGCCGATCTTTTCAGAGCCCTCCCGCTGGGTCGTCCCACCACGCCAGCAGGTCCTCGGCGATGTCGTGCGCCTGCTTCGCGCCCGCGGTGGCGGCGATGTCGACGTAGGCGAGGTCGAGGAGGTCCGTGGGCTGCCGGTAGAACGGGGCTGCGGTGATCACGCGGACGTGGTGGCCTCGTTCGGTGAGTGCGGCTTCCTCGCGGGCGAGTGCGGCGGACGGGATGGGGGCCACGACGAGCACGGGGCCCGGTGGGGTGGTGAGCAGGTCGGCGTTGGTGCCGGAGCGGACGCCGCCGTCGATCCAGAGCGAGTCGGCCACGGCGACCGGTGGTGCCGCGCCGGGGGCTGCGGTGGAGGACGCCACCGCGACCGCCAGTGGGAGGCCGTCGTCCGCTGTCCACACGCGGGCGAGGCCGGTGCCGACGTTGACCGACACCACGCCGAGCCCGGGCGACCACGGTTCCTCGGGCAGCGCCGCTCGCCACAGGTCCGACGCCGTGGCGGCCGAGATCGGGGGGATCGCGGAGAGCGCGGCCCGGCCGATGGCCATCGCCGCCTCGGGGTCCGGTGTGGAGGCTGACACCGCCCGCAGCAGGAGGCTCTTGTCGCCGTAGCCCGCCGCGGTGTTGGCGGCGTGCCAGGCGGCGCGGGCGCGCATCTTCTCGGGGAGGGCCGGGAGGTCGTCCGGGCTGGTCGTCAGCCACGCGCCGACGACCGCGCCCGCCGAGGTGCCCAGCACGACGTCCGCCGTGGGCAGCCCGGCGGACAGCAAGCCGTGCAACAGAGCTGATGTCCACGACGCGCCGACCGGGCCGCCACCGCCCAGGACGAGGGCCCTGGTCCACTGTGGAGTCACCAGTCGATCTCGGCCAGGCGGAACGGTTCGTCCTCCGGAGCCTCTTTCCGGGCGCGCAAGGCTTTCTCGGCCGGTGCGCCGACCGGGACGCGCAGCGGCGGGCGCGGGTGGTCGATCGTGTCGGCCACGGCCGCGGCGACCTCTTCCGGCGTGACGGTCTCGCCGCGCAGCAGGGGGAGGGCCGCGTAGAGCGGGGCGTACGGGTCTTCGTCCTTGAGGTACACCTTGGCCCCCGCGGCTCCGCCCGAGGACACCGCGCCGGGCTGCACGATGCTCACGTTCACGCCGAAGTGGCCCACCTCGATGGCGAGCGTCTCGGCGATGGCCTCCAACGCCCACTTGCTCGCCCCGTACCCGCCGATGATCGGCAGCACGAGCCGCCCCTGGATGCTGGACACGAAGACGAGGTGGCCCGACCCGCGTTCGCGCATCGCGGGCAGCACGCCCTGCGCCACCCGCAGCGCGCCCAGGGTGTTGAGCCGGAACAGCCGTTCGACCTCGCCGAGCGGGATGGCCTCCAGCGGCGCGCGCACGGTCTCGCCCGCGTTGCTGACGAGCACGTCGATCTCGCCCGCGGCGGCGAGGGCCCGGTCGACGCTGTCCTGGTCGGTGACGTCGAGGGACAGGCGCTGGTCGACGTCGAGGTCCGCCAGCGCCTCCGGGCGGCGGGCGGTGGCGACGACCCGGTGGCCGCGGGCGGCGAGTTCGACGGCGACGGCCCGGCCGATGCCCTTGGACGCGCCGGTGATGAGCACGGATGACATGGGGATCCCTCCTGGTGACGAGCGTCCACTCGAGACGCCGTGACCCGATCGTACGCCGGCTAGTTCGTTCATTGAACTGCCCCGTGCTATGTTCGGTTCAGTGACCGAACCAGCAGCGGGAGGCCTTGCCGTGTACCAGTTCGTCGTGTCCTTCACCGTCCAGCCCGACCACCGCGACGACTTCGTCCGCGCCGCCGCCAGGACCGCCCGCGACTCCCTGGCCAACGAACCCGGCTCCCACCGGTTCGAGGTCATCGCCGACGAGGAGGACCCGGACGTCTTCTACCTCAACGAGGTCTACGCCGACCTCGCCGCGTTCCAGGCCCACGCCACCGGCCCCTACTTCGGCGCGTTCTTCGCCGAGGCGGGCGCCTACGCCGAGGGCCCGACGTGGCTGATGAAGGGCACCGCCGTCCAGTGACGACGACCGGGTTGCTGCGCGAACTTCACCGGTCCACCGGGAACGCCACGAGCCGCGGCGGCCCGACCAGACCGAGGTGACGGTGCCGGGCGTCCACTTCGTGCCGGAGGACGGCCCGGACCTGATGGGAGTGGCCGTGGCGGACTTCGTCCGCGGCCTTGGACGAGGGGAGTGCTGATGTCCGACGACCGGCTGTTCCTGGTCACCGCCGCGGCGGGCAAGACCGGTGGCGCCACGATCGACCTGCTGCTGGAGCGCGGTCACCGCGTCCGCGCGATGGTGCGCCAGGAGGACGAGCGGTCACACGCGCTCGCCGCCGCCGGGGCGGAGGTCGTCGTGGCGGACTTCCTCGACCTCGACGGCGTGGCCGCCGCGCTGCGCGGGGTCGACGGCGCGTACCTCTGCTACCCGATCCGCGAGGGCCTGGTCGAGGCGACCGCGGTCTTCGCGCAGGCGGCGACGGAGGAGGGCGTCCGGTCCGTGGTGAACATGTCGCAGATATCGGCTCGCCGGGAGGCGCGCAGCCACGCGGCGCGGCAGCACTGGCTGAGCGAGCGGCTGCTGGACCGGACCGGCCTGCTCACCACGCACCTGCGTCCCACGTTCTTCGCCGAGTGGATCACGGCGTGGTGGGAGCTGCGCGACGGTGTCGGCCACCTGCGGCTGCCGTTCGGCAACGGGCGGCACGCGCCGATCGCCGCGGTCGACCAGGCCCACGTGATCGCCGCCGTGCTGGTCGACCCCGAGCCGCACGACCGCGCCGCCTACTCCCTGCACGGCCCGGTCGAACTGGACCACCACGAGATCGCCGCGCTCGTGTCCACCACGCTCGGCCTCCCGGTGCGCTACGAGCCGATCAGCGTCGAGGAGTTCGCCGACGCCATGACCGCGCGAGGACTGCCCGCCCACCTCGTCCAACACCTGTCCCACGTCGCCGTCGACTACCGCGACGGCGTGTTCGCGGGCACGAACGACGTGGTCGAACGGGTCGGCCACCACCACCCGCTGTCCGTCGAGCGCTACGTGCGGGAGAACAAGGCGGCCTTCGCCACCAGCGGCCCCCGGTTCGTCCCCGCCGGGCGGTGACCCTCCTGCTGGCGTCCGCCGCCCGTCGGTGGTCGAATGGGTCCGAGCACTCCCGTGCCGAACGGGGGCGCGGCACCGGTTCCGCCGAGCCGAGTGGACCAGTGGTCGGAGCGGTCTCCGCCGAGTGGTGGTGGCGATGGCCACGGTCTGGGCAAGCTTGGCGGGGCGGATGGGTCGAGGGGCTCATCCTGTGGTTTGATCGCGCCCGCAACCTGTAGCGCGTCACACGTGTGCGCGAAACCGATCTCCGGAGGCCGAGCATGACCAGTCCGTACGGACCGTCCGGAGGGAACGACCCGCAGCAGCCGCAGTGGGGCCAGCAGCCCCCGCAGCAGAACCCGGCGGGTGGTGGGTACTCCGGCACTCCGTCGGGCGGGTTCCCCGCTCAGAACCCCTACGGGCAGCCCGACCCGAACCAGCAGCAGCAGCCGCAGTGGGGGCAGCTGCCGCCGCACGAGCAGGCCACCCAGATGCACCCGCAGGGCAACTACGACCCCAACGCGCAGCAGCAGAACCCGTACGCGGCTCCGCAGCAGCAGGGCGGGTACGACCCGACCCAGCAGGTGCAGAACCCGTACGCCGCTCCGCAGCAGCCGCAGCAGGGCGGCTACGACCCCACGCAGGTGCAGAGCAACCCGTACGGGATGCCGCAGCAGGGTGGCCAGTACGGCCAGCCGCAGCAGCAGAACCCGTACGGCACGCCGCCGCAGGGCGGTCAGTTCGGCCAGCAGCAGAACCCCTACGGCCAGCCGAACCCGTACGGCCAGCCGCAGCAGCAGAACCCGTACGCCCAACCCGACCCGTACGGCCAGCCGCAGCAGCCCAAGAAGTCGGGCGCCGTGCTGTGGGTCGTCGTCGGCCTGGTCGTCCTGGTGGCGGCCGCGGTCGGCATCACCGGCTTCGTGGCGCCGGGCTTCTTCGTCACCAAGGTGTTCGACAACGCCGAGGTGCAGAAGGGCGTCGTCTCGATCCTCAAGGACGAGTACAAGATCCCGGACGTCGAGAGCGC
Source organism: Umezawaea sp. NPDC059074 (assembly GCF_042738955.1). Taxonomy (NCBI): domain Bacteria; kingdom Bacillati; phylum Actinomycetota; class Actinomycetes; order Pseudonocardiales; family Pseudonocardiaceae; genus Umezawaea; species Umezawaea sp. NPDC059074. The sequence goes on along the minus strand of NZ_JBHYHC010000118.1, from coordinate 4,130 downwards.
CACCTGCTCCGGCGAGCACAAGGTCAAGGTGGGGGCCACCTTCGAGTGCACCGCGCAGGTCGGCGGGAACGAGAAGAAGGTCAAGATCACCGTCAAGACCGCGGACGGCGAGTACGAGGTCGGCCAGCCCACGGGCTGATCCCTCCCTCTCGGAAGGGCCGTCGGAGCGCTGCTCCGGCGGCCCTTCCCGCGTTCGGATAACGGGTCGCGTTCCACCGAACGGCCAGGCAGGATCGGGGACGTGACCGACCACGACATCCGCGTCCTCGACGAGTCGAACGTCCGCACCGCGCACACCCTGTTCCGCGGGGCGCTGCACTCCGGCCCCGCGCCGGACGACAAGTGGGAGCTGGTGAAGGACTCCTACGACCCCGGCCGGGCGTTCGGGGCCTTCCAGGGCGACGAGATGGTCGGCACCGCGCAGTCGTGGGCCATCCGGCTGGCCGTGCCCGGCGGTGCGGAGCTGGCCGGGGCGGCGGTCAGCCGGGTCGGCGTGCGGGCGGACTGGACGCGCCGCGGCGTGCTCAGCGCCCTGATGCGCAGGCAGTTCCAGGCCTACCGCGAGGCGGGCGAGGTCGTGTCGACGCTGCGCGCCTCCGAGGCGGTGATCTACGGCCGGTTCGGCTACGGCGTCGCGAGTCGCGGCCGACAGCTCAAGCTGGACCGGCGGCGCGTCTCCGTGTCGCCGTCGGCGGGCACCGGCGGGCGGATCCGCCTGGTGGACCAGGACACCGCGTTGACGCTGGCGCCCGAGCTGTACACCCGGATCGGCCTCACACGGCCGGGCATGACGACCCGCTGGCCGACGTGGTGGGAGATGAACCTGCGTCGCGAGATGCGCGACGAGAACGCCCAGACGGCCGTGCACCGCGGCGCGGACGGCGACGACGGGTACGCCGTGTACTCGGTCAAGAGCGGCATGTCCGAGCCGCACGGCACGTCCGTGCTCTCCGTGCTGGACGTCGTGGCGGGCAGCCCCGAGGTGTGGGCCGAGCTGTGGCGCTACCTCCTCCGGGTGGACTTGGTGGACCAGGTCGTGGCCGAGCTGCGCCCGCTCGACGAGCCGGTGGAGTGGCTGCTCGCGGACCGGCGCGTGCTGAAGGTGACCGACGTCGAGGACGAGACGTGGCTGCGGCTGGTCGACCTGCCCGCCGCGCTCGCGGGCCGGTCCTACCGCGAGGCCGAACCCGTGGTGCTGGAGGTCCGCGACCGGTACCTGCCGGACAACGAGGGCGCGTACCGGATCACCCCGGACGGGGCCGAGCGCACGTCCGCGCCCGCCGACCTGGGCCTGGACGTGGACCTGCTGGCCGCGACCTACCTGGGCGACGTGTCGTTCACCGAGTTGGCGCACGCGGGCCGGATCGACGTGCTGGACGGCGCCGCGCTGCCCCGCGCCGACGCGCTGTTCGGCACCGCCGTGAGGCCGTGGGCCGGGACGTACTTCTGAGCCGTCGTGCGGGCGGGGGAGGGGCCGGTTAGCGTCGGCCCATGGTGGACGTCGTGATCGTGGGGGCGGGGCTGGCCGGGCTCAGCGCCGCGGAGGTGCTGTCCCGCAACGGGGTGTCGGTGTCGGTGCTGGAAGCCGGTGACGACGTCGGTGGCCGGGTGCGCACGGACGTCGTGGACGGGATCCGGGTGGACCGCGGCTTCCAGATCCTGCTGCCCGCCTACCCGGAGGTCGTGCGCCGGTTCGACCTCGCCGCCCTCGACCTCCGGCCGCTGCGGTCCGGCGCGTTCGTGCACCAGGGCGGGCGGCACGACCTGCTCGCCGACCCGCGGACCGGCACGTCGGCGTGGCAGGGCGCGGTGGCGCAGAACGTGCTCGGAGCACGGGACCTGGTCGCGCTGGGGGCGGTGTCGGCGCGGGACCTGCTGGGGTCGGACCGGGCGATCATGGCGGCGGAGGACCGGACCACCGCGGCGGAACTGGCCCGCTGGCGACTGTCGGACCGCGCCGTCGACACCGTGCTGAGGCCGTTCCTCTCGGGCGTGTTCCTGGAATCGGAGCTGACCACGTCCTCGCGCTTCTTCCACCTGGTGTGGCGGAGCTTCGCCCGAGGCGGCGCGGCGCTGCCCGCCGAGGGGATGGCCGCGCTGCCGCGGCAACTCGCGTCCCGGTTGGCCGACGGCGTGGTGCGCTTGGAGACCCCGGTGGTGCGGGTCCTCGACGGAGGCGTCGAGTTGGACGGCGGAGAACGGGTGTCGGCCGACGCGGTCGTGGTCGCCACCGACGGCAGTGCCGCGGCCCGGTTGCTGCTGGGGCTGCGCGAACCGTCGTGGCACGGCGTGACGACGTGGTACTTCCGGCCGCCTTCGTCGCCGCTGCGGGATCCGACGCTCGTCGTGGACGGCGACGGCGGGCTCGTGGTGAACACCGCCGTGATCTCCGAGGTCGTGCCGTCCGGCGGCCCGCTCGTGCAGGCCTCGGTGCTGGACGCCACGGTCGCCGAGGCCGACGTGCGGGCCGAGGTCGGGAAGCTGTACGGAGTGGACGCCGGCGGGTGGGACCTGGTGGCGCGCTACGAGATCCCGCACGCCCTGCCCGCGATGCCCGCGCCCCACCGGTTCCGCTCGCCGGTCCGGGTGGGACACCGGCGGTACGTGTGCGGCGACCACCGGGACACGAGCTCGATCCAGGGCGCGCTGGTGTCCGGGCGGCGCGCGGCCGAGGCGGTGCTGGCCGACCTCGGCGTGGTGGGCAGAATGGTGGCGTGACCGAGGAAGCGGACCTGCGCGCCGCCGCCGAGACCGGCGACGTCAAGGCGATGGTCGAGTTGGCGGACCTGCTCGTCCCGCAGTACGAGGACGACCCGGAACGCCGCGAGGAGGCCGAGTCCTGGTTCAGGCGCGCGGCCGAGACCGGCGACGTCGAGGCCATGACGGCACTCGCCCTGTTCCTGTACCACGACGACGAGCACGACGAGGCCGCCGAGTGGTACCACCAGGCCGCCGACCTCGGCCACGCCGAGGCCATGGCGGGCCTCGGCGACTTCTACGACTTCATGGGCGACGAGGCCGAGTCCGAACGCTGGTACCGCCGCGCGGCCGACCTCGGCGACGAGAGCGCCAAGGCGAACCTCCGAGCGCTCCTGTCGACGCGGGACCGCTAGCGGCGTTCCAGCGCCGACACCAGCCGCGGCAGCGAGCTGCCCAGGCCCCAGCGCTTGCCCAGCTCCGCCACGCGGTCCGGGTCCACCGGGCCCGCGGGCACGGGGTCCGGGCGGTCCATCACGACCGGGGCGTCCACGGCGACGTTGACCACGGTCGGCGCGGCGGCCAGGTAGGACTCGGCGGCGATCAGGCTGTTGCGGGCGCGGGTGGTCAGCTTGCGGTCGCGGGGGTCGGTCACGGCGGCCAGCACCGCTTCCAGGGAGCCGAACTCGGTGATCAGCTTGGCGGCCGTCTTCTCACCGATGCCCGCCACGCCGGGCAGACCGTCGGACGGGTCGCCGCGCAGCACGGCCATGGCCGCGTAAGCCGCGCCCGCGTTCTCCACCGGGAGCGCGTACTTCGCCGCCAGCTCCTCCGGGCCGAGGAGTTCCGCCTTGGCCCAGCCGCGGCCGACGTAGAGGACGCGGACCTCGGTGGGGGAGTCGCGGACGACCTGGAACAGGTCGCGGTCGCCCGTCACGACCTCGACCGGGTCGGTCTTCTCGTGGTGGGCCAGCGCGCCGATCACGTCGTCGGCCTCGTAGCCCGCGGCCTCGGCGGTGCAGATGCCGACGGCCTCCAGGACGTCCATGATGATCGGGATCTGCGGGGTCAGCGTGTCCGGCACCTCCTCCGAGCCGTCGGTCGCCTCCGCGGCAACGCGGTGCGCCTTGTACGACGGCAGGGCGGTGGTGCGGAACTCCGGGCGCCAGTCGGCGTCCATGCACGCGACCAGCCTGCTCGCGTGGCGTTCGGTGATGACGCGCGCGATCGTGTCGACGAAGCCGCGGACCGCGTTGATCGGCGTGCCGTCCGGCGCCGTCATCGAGTCGGGCAGCGCGTAGAAGGCGCGGAAGTACAGGCTGGCGGAGTCGAGCAGCACGAGGGGTTGGGCCACGGCGGCAAGACTGCCAGACCCGCGCGCACTAGGCTCGTCGGCATGTCGACGAGCCTTGGTCCCATCGATGTTGACGCCC
>NZ_JBHYHC010000117.1:889-30253 GCF_042738955.1 Umezawaea sp. NPDC059074 | reverse complement strand
CCCCGCGGAACCGGCCCGCCTCGCCGACCGGCCAGGTCAGCGGCATCGGCTCGAGGCCGATGCGCTGCTTGATCTCCTCGCACAGGTCCAGCGCGTCGCGGCCCGGCCGGTCCCACTTGTTGATGAACGTGATGACCGGGATGCCCCGGTGGCGGCAGACGTCGAACAGCTTCAACGTCTGCGGTTCGAGGCCCTTCGCCGCGTCGAGCAGCATGACCGCGCAGTCGACGGCCGACAGCACCCGGTAGGTGTCCTCGGAGAAGTCCGCGTGGCCGGGCGTGTCGAGCAGGTTGATGACGGCGTCGCCGTAGGAGAACTGGAGGGCCGCCGACGTGATCGAGATGCCGCGCGCCTGCTCCATCTCCATCCAGTCCGACACGACCCCGCGCCGCCCGGCCTTGCCGTGCACCGCACCGGCCTCGGAGATCACCTTCGCGTGCAGCGCCAACGCCTCGGTGAGCGTCGACTTGCCCGCGTCCGGGTGGCTGATGACCGCGAACGTCCGACGCCTGCTCGCTTCGCGGAAAGCGGCCGAAGGCGAGGTGTCCACCGGAGTGGCGGCGGTCATGCGAGGTCCGTCCGATCTGTAGCTGACGAGGGGCACCGGGAAATCTACCCTGACCCACGGGTTCACTTTCGCCCTGATCGGTGCTAGCGGGGTCACGCCGCGGCGGCGGCCGTCACGTACGGCTCCAGCGCGGTCGCGATCACCGCGTACCCGGCGGGGGAGGGGTGGAAGCGGTCGGCGGAGAACAGGGCGCGGTCGGTCGCGAAGCGGCTCGACAGCTGGGCGCCCACCGGGGCCACGGTGCCGCCCGCCCGGCGCACCGCGTCGCCCTGCGCGCCCGCGTACTGGCCGCTGATCGACGACACCAGGCCGCGGTAGGCGGGTGGGATGTGCGAGACGACGCCGAGGTCCGGTGCGGTGGCCACGACGACCTGCGCGCCGACCCGTCGCAGGGCCACGACGGCGTCGTGGACCTGGCCCGCGCCGACGGCGCTGGGCACGAACGACGTGAGGTCGTTGGCGCCGATGACGATCAGCGCCAGGTCGACCCCGGCGGACAGGGACGCGCGGACCTGGTTCGCGAGGTCGGCCGAGCGGGCGCCGGAGACGGCGAGGACGCGGAGGTCCACGGAGTGACCCGCGCCCCGCAGGGTCCGGGTCAGGCGGTGGCCGAGGGTCTCGTCGGCGCGGGCGCAGCCGACACCCGCGGCGAGCGAGTCGCCGAAGACGTGGAAGCGGAGGACTTTCGGGGTGCTCATCGTCGTGCTCAACGGTCCACCGCGCCGACGTGGTTCCGCTGTTCGTCCTGAGCGGACAGTGACGGACGTCGCCCTGTCGGGTGGAATCGCCGAGGTGGCGGGTGGCTGATCCGTTCGGGAGCGGTCGGAGGTGGTGCGCTGCGACCGGAGGTGGTCTCGTGGCGAAGTCCAACCTGAGGAAGACGCGCCCGCCCGTCGAGTTCGGGCGGCTCCAGTGGATCGCGCTGGCGGTGGGTCTCTTCGACATCGCGACGGCGATCCACCCGCTGTTCGCGTTCGACACCTCCAACCCGCTGCTGCGCTTCTCCACGGGCGTCGCCGGCGTGGTGATGGCCCGCAAGTGGGAGCACGCGCGCCGGTTCGGGATCGCCCTGGTCGTCGGCTACGGCGGGCTGGTCCTCTCGCAGCTCGCCGGGCCGGACCGGCTGGAGCCGGTGACGCTGCTCTATGCGCGCACGGCGTTGAGCGGGGTGCTGATCATCGCTCTGTCGATCCGGGGCGCTGGACCGGCGCCCAGAGGCTCGGCAGGTTGACCACGACGCCCTCCTGGCTGCTGCGGGCGATGATGACCACGGCGTCCTCGTCGCCGGGGTTCTCCTCGCGGTGCGGCGCGTACGGCGGCACGAACACGTAGTCGCCGGGCCCGGTCTCGATGCGCACCTCCCGGTCGCCGTCGGCGAACACGAACACCGGGTGCCCCGACCGCACGTAGATCGACGTCTCGGCCTCGCCGTGGTGGTGGTCGCCGGAGTTCGTCGCGGGGGCCACGTGGGTCTCGCCCATCCACACCTTCCGCGACCCGACCGTGCTGCCGGACACCGCCTCCAGGCGGGTCATCCCGCTGGTCTGGTTCGTGTCGCCGCTCAACTCGCCCGCGCGGACGTGCCGCAGCGAGCCGTGCCAGTCGTCCGTCATGAGGCCTCCAACGCGAACCGGGCGTCCGGGCGGTCGCCGGTGAGGGCCAGGTCGGCCAGGACGCGGCCGACGGCGGGGGTGAACTTGAAGCCGTGGCCGGAGAAGCCCGCGGCCACCACGACCGGGCCGACCCGATCCAGCACGAAGTCCGACGTCGTGGTCGTGGTGTACGTGCAGCTGATCGGGTCGTAGTCGTCCGGATCCACGCCCGGCAGCCACTCCCGCGCGTACCGGCGCAGCTCCAGGAGTTGTGCTGGCTCGGGCCGGAAGTCGCGGTGGTCGGGGTCCACGACCGGACCGGTGCCGTGGAAACCCGCCTTGATCCCCTCGCCGGGGGTGGCGAGGCCGTAGACGCCGCTCGGCCAGCTCGCGTCGAGGTGGTGGGTGAACGACGGCCACACGAGGTCGTCGTTGCGGGCGCGGAAGTGCGCGGGCTGCTCCTGCGTCACCCGCAGCGGCGGCAGCCGCACGAGGGACCCGAGCAGCTTCTCCGTCCACGCCCCGGCGGCCACGACCGCGCGGCGGGCGCGGATCACGCCCGTGTCCGTGCGCACCTCGACCGAGTCGTCGTGGACCGCGATCCCGGTCACCGGCGACTCGTGGCGCACGGTCGCGCCGAGCTTCGCGGCGAGGTCCTGGAGCGCGGTGACGGAGTGGTCGGCGTGCAGCCGCCCGGTGAGGGCGTGGAAGAACACCCGCCCGTCGAAGCGCAGTCCTGGCCAGCGCTCGGCGGCCTCGGCCAGGTGCAGCCACGCGCCGGGGTTGCCCGCGTCGTCCAACGCCCGCGCGAGCAGTTCGAGGCCTGCGGTCCGCCCGTGCGAGACACCGCCGGTCAACGTCAGCAGCGAGCGGCCGGTCTCCGCCTCGACCTCCCGCCACCACGCCAGTGCCTCGTGCGCGAGTCCGATGTAGACGGGCTCGGTGTAGGAGACGCGGAAGATGCGGGACGCGCCGTGCGAGGCGCCCCTGGTGTGGCCGGGCGCGAACCGTTCCAGCAGCAGCACGTCGACACCGCGCCGGGCGAGCTGCCACGCGGCGGCCGACCCCATCGCGCCGCCGCCCACGACGACCACGTCCACGTCCATCAGCTGCCCGCCGTTCTTGATCACGTGCCGCGACCGTAACCCCGCTCCGGTGCCGCGACCAGGGAGTCCACATTGCGGGAACGTCACCGATCCGGCACGCAGCGTGCCGATAGAGCAGGTTCTTGTGGCCCGATATGTACTGATATGCGTGGTTTGATCGGTCAAGAAGCAGAATAGATCTGACTCTTGCTCGGCATTCCGCCGAACGTGTCGTACGCTCCTCGCCAATAGGTCGGATCTATCCGGCAGGAGCGGAACAGATGGCACCCACGACGCCCGATCCCCAGGACGGTCCTTACCGGCCCGGCTACGAACTCGTGGCCGAGCAGTTGCTCGCCTACGTCGCCGAGCACGACCTCCGGCCCGGTGACCGGCTGCCCACCGAGAAGGGGCTCGCCGAGTTGCTCGGCGCGACCCGGAACGTGACGCGGGAAGCCGTCAAGGTGCTCGCCGCGATAGGGCGGCTCAGCGTCCGCAAGGGCGCCGGGATCTTCGTCGCCGCGGCGGGCGATCCGACCGACCAGCAGCTCGTGCACTACCAGCCCACGGACATGGAGCACGTCCTGATGCTCCTGGACTACCGCAGGCTGATCGAGGCCGAGACCGCGCGCCGAGCGGCGACGCTCGCCACGCCGATCGAGGTCAGGGCGGTGCGCGACCACGCGGCGCGGACCGTCGAGGCGTCGCGGGCGGGTGACGTCACCGGGTTCGGGGCGGCCGACGCCGCCTTCCACGACGCCGTGGGCCTGGCCGCCCACAACGTCTTCCTCCAGTCGGGCGTCACCAACGCCCGGCGCTTCGCGGGCCAGTCCGACGTCCTGCTGTTCCACGGCGACGTGCCCGGTTCGCTGGAGACGGCGGGCGCGCAGCACGTGGCCATCGCCGAGGCGATCGCGGCCGGAGACCCCGACCGCGCCTCGGCCCTGATGATCGAGCACGTCGACACGACCCGGCACCAGTTCGAACGCCGGATCCGCGACCGGGTCTTCAACATCCCCGGCCGTCCCCAGGCTCCTGACCAGCGGTTCTCTCCCCTCCGCGAAGCAGGCGCCTGACCACTCCCTCCGCCCGACCCCTCTCCTCCCCGTTCTCGCCCTGAGCGTCGATTGGGATTTCAATGTCGAGATTTCCAGGGTCGATTCGTGCTGCCCGCAGAACGTTCGCCGTGGTCACCGCTGTCGCGCTGGCCACCGGCGGTGCCGTGTCCGCGGCCGAGGCGCACGCGTCCACGACCAGCGTCTACGTCTCCCCGTCCGGGCGCGACAACGCCTCCGGTTCCGCGTACGACCCGTTCCGCACGCTGGAGAAGGCCCGCGACCAGGTGCGAACCCTCCTGCGGTCCGCGCGCGGTGACATCGATGTCGTCCTCCGCGACGGCACCTACCAGCTCGCGAACACCTTCACGCTGACCAGCGCCGACTCCGGTGCCAACGGCCACCGCGTCACGTACAAGGCCGCTCCCGGCGCGCACCCCGTGATCAGCGGCGGCACCCGCGTGACCGGGTGGACCGTCTCCGACGCCGCCAAGGGCATCTACAAGGCACACATCGGATCTCTCGACACCCGGCAGCTCTACGTGGACGGCGAGCTGGAGCAGCGCGCCCGCACCGCGGACAACCCGCCGGGGTGGAGCAAGACCGCCACCGGGTACAAGATCACCGACACCACGCTGCAAAACCTGAAGAACCAGTCGCAGGTCGAGGTGAACAGCCGCTGGGGCTGGATGCACTACCGCTGCCCGGTCCAGTCGATCACCGCGACCGACGTGACCATGCAGCAGCAGTGCTGGCACAACGCGAACCTGCACGAGGGCCAGGAGATCCAGACCCCGAACTGGCTGGAGAACGCCTACGAGTTCCTGGACACCCCCGGCGAGTGGTACCTGGACAAGGCCGCCGGTGACGTCTTCTACCTGCCCAAGCCGGGCCAGAACCTCGCCACCGCCACGGTCACCGTGCCCAAGGTGCAAAGCCTGGTCGACGTCAAGGGCGACGTCGCGCACCCGGTGAAGGACATCGGCTTCGAGGGCCTGACCTTCTCCTACTCCACGTGGCTCGCGCCGAGCGGTCCCGACGGCATGGTGGAGGGGCAGGCGGGCTTCCGGATCGTCGGCACCGACAACCCCACGTTCGACTCGACCCGGTTCGAGTGGGTCAAGACGCCGGGCGCGGTCAACGTCGACCTCGGCCGCGGCATCTCGTTCACCGGCAACACCTTCACGCACCTCGGCGCGGGTGGCCTGAACCTCAACACCGGCACCCAGGGCACCACGATCACGGGCAACAGGTTCACCCAGATCGCGGCCACGGGCGTGCAGGTCGGCGGCGCGGACGTCGTCGACGCCCACCCGGCCGACGCGCGCTCGATCACCAAGGACAACACGGTCTCCAACAACGTGGTGACGAAGGTGGCCGACCAGTACGGCGGTTCGCTCGGCATCTTCGCCGGCTACACCGACCACACCGTCATCAGCCACAACAAGGTCTACGACCTGCCCTACAGCGGCATCAACGTCGGCTGGGGCTGGGGCATGCTCGACAAGGGCGGTGACGCCAACTCGCCCAACAACAACGGCGTGCCGGTGTGGAACGTGCCGACAATCGCGAAGAACAACGTCGTCACCGACAACCGCATCTACGACATCATGAAGAAGCAGGCCGACGGCGGGGCGATCTACACCCTCAGCTCCAACCCGGACAGCACGGTGTCGGGCAACTACATCTCCAACATCCCCGGTCCGGCCTACGGCGCGGTCTACCACGACGAGTCGAGCCAGTACTTCCACACCACCGGCAACGCGTTCTGCGACGTCGCCTTCCAGTGGCTGTTCGTGAACCACGGACTCGACGTCACGGCGGACCGCAACTTCACCACCCAGCCCCGGTACTCCACGCAGGCCAACACCGCGCGGACCACCATCGCCAACAACACGACCGTGGACGGGTGCCAGCAGTTGCCCGCCTCGATCGTCGCCAACGCGGGTCTGGAGCCCAAGTACCGGAGCCTGGACCCCGACCCGGCGCCGACGGACCGCCAGGACCCGACCACGCCCGGCACGCCGACCGCCATCGCCCCGTTCCCCACGATCGCCGACCTGACCTGGTCCGCCTCGAAGGACAACACCGCCGTCACGGGGTACTCGATCTTCCAGGACGGCAAGCTGGTCAGCGCCTCCAAGGACCCGAAGGTCCGGATCACCGGCCTCACGGCGGGCAAGAAGTACACCTTCACGGTCAAGGCCCGAGACGCGGCGGGCAACGAGTCCAAGGCCAGCCGCAGCGCCGTCGTCACCCTGCCGGCGGGCACGAACCTGGCCCAGGGCAAGCCCGTCACGGCCTCCACGTTCTCCGACGGCCACGCCCCGGAACTCGCGGTGGACGGCGACCTGAGCACCCGCTGGGCGCAGGCCCTCTTCCTCCCGGATCCGTCGTGGATCCAGGTGGACCTCGGCGCGCAGTACAACGTCAGCGGCATCATCACCACGTTCGAACTGGGCGGCGGCTACAAGTACCGCCTGGAGGTCAGCCCGGACCAGACCCACTGGGTGACCGTCGATGACCACACCGCCACGAACACGACCGCCAACGCCAACTACTCGTCGCCGCCCGCCCCGGTCGCGGGCCGGTACGTCCGGCTCTCCATCACCGGGACCAGCGGCAACGGCGGCAGCATCTACGAGCTCCAGGTCTACGGCGCCGCCCAGACCGGCGGCCCGGACACGCAGGCCCCCGTCCTGTCGGCCAACCCCACGGCGAACGTCCTGCTGCCGACCCTGCTCGACCTGAGCTGGCCCAAGGCCACGGACAACAACGGCGTGGCCGGCTACACCGTGACGCAGAACGGCCAGCAGATCGCGTTGACCGCCCAGACCACGTTGCGGGTCGCGAACCTCGCGCCCGCCACGGCCTACACGTTCACCGTGGCGGCACGGGACGCGGCGGGCAACGAGTCGGCCGCCCGCACGCTCACCCTGACCACCCCTCCGGACACGAACCTGGCCCTGCGCAAGCAGGTCACGGTGTCCTCGTTCTCCCAGCCCAACACCCCGGACCTCGCGGTGGACGGCGACCTGGGCACCCGGTGGGCGCAGGGCCTCGGCCTGCCCGACCCGTCGTGGATCCAGATCGACTTCGGCGCGGTCACGTCGTTCAAGAGCGCGGTCCTCACCTTCGAGCTCACGAACGGGTACAAGTACCGGCTCGAGTCCTCGGTCAACGGCACCGACTGGTCCACTGTGGACGACCACACGGCGGTGGCCACGACCGACCGGACGAACCTCGCGCTGGGGCAGACCTCGGTGCAGGCGCGCTACCTGCGCCTGACCGTCACCGGCTCGAACTTCAACGGCGGCAGCCTCTACGAGATCCAGGCGTACGGCGGGTTCTGAGCCACCTCCGGCAACAGGAAGACACCATGAAGATCACCGAAGTCGAAGTGCACCGGTTCGCGATGCGGGCCGCCGACCCGCCCTTCCGGTGGCGGCACGGCCTGGGCGGCAGCGCGCCCGCGGGCACCGGAGCGGTGCTGCGGATCGGGACGGACGAGGGCGCCGAGGGCGTCGCCCTCTTCGCCCGGCCCGGAGCCGCGCCGGTGCTGGAGGACCTGGTCGACCGGGTGTTCCGCGACGAGCTGCTCGGCCAGGACCCGTTCCAGCGCGAGTGGCTGTGGCACCGGGTGTGGGAGCTGGACCGGATCGAGGAGCTCCCGCTCCCGGCGCTGGGTCTGGTCGACGTCGCGCTCTGGGACCTGGCGGGCCGGGTGCACGAGCAGCCGGTGTGGCAGCTGCTCGGCGGGTTCCGCACCGAGATCCCGGCGTACGCGTCCACGTCGACCTTCGCCACCACGGAGGAGTTCCTCGACGTCGTCGACCAGTGCCTCGACCTGGGCTACCGCGGCATCAAGCTGCACGCCTGGGGCGACGCCCGCCGTGACGCGGCGCTGTGCCTGGCGCTGCGGGAGCACGTCGGCCCGGACGTGCCGCTGATGTACGACGGCTCGGCGGGCTTCGACCTGCCGGACGCCGTGCGGCTCGGCCGGGCGCTGGGGGAGGCCGACTACCTCTGGTACGAGGAGCCGATGCGCGAGTTCAGCATCAGCGCCTACCAGCGGCTGGCCGAACTCGTGGAGGTCCCGCTGCTGGTGGGGGAGACCTCCGACGGCGCGCACATGAACTCCGCCGACTTCATCAAGGCGGGCGCGGCCACCTTCGGGGTCCGCGCGAGCACGACCCTGCGCGGGGGCATCACCGGCGCCATGCGCACGGCACACCTGGCGGACGCCTTCCGGCTCCGCGCCGAGGTGCACGGCTCGGACATCCCGAACCAGCACCTCTGCATGGCGATCAGCAACACCACCTACTACGAGTCGCTCGTGACCTCCCGGACCGTCGTCCGGGAACGGCACGTGGACGCCTCCGGCCTGGTCCACGCACCCGCGGGCCACGGCATCTCCCTGCCCGCCCGCTTCGACTACGGCCCGGACCTCGAGCGGTTCGTCGAGCAGGTCGCGTAGCACTTCCCCCGCAGTACGAGAAAGGCACAAACCCATGTCAACGAAGTCAGGGGCAAGACGCCGGGTGGCGTTCGCGGTGCTGTCCGCCGCCGTCGCGCTCTCCGCGTGCGCCAGCGCCGAGCAGTCCACCACCACCGGCGCGTCCGCCGGGGAGTTCAAGCAGGCCGAGCAGACCGCGGGCTCGGAGATCGTCGTCTGGGCCGACTCGACCCGGATCCCGGCCGTGCAGCAGTACCAGGCCGCGCACCCGGACGTGAAGATGAACGTCGTCACCTACGACGGCAGCGCGGACGGCTCGACCTACCTCCAGACCAAGGTCCAGCTGTTCGACCGGACCGGCAACGGCTGGCCGGACGTCGTGTTCGGCGCGCCCACCGACGTGACCTGGGCGTCCAGTCCGACCGGCCCGAACGCGACCGCGTTCGCCGCGCCCCTGGACCAGGACCTCGTGCCCAAGGACATTCTCGACGGGTTCGCCAAGGGCGCGCTCGACCCGTGCAAGTTCAACGGCCACACCTACTGCCTGCGCAACGACATCGCGCAGGTCGTGCTCTGGTACAACAAGGCGCTGATGGACCAGTTCGGCTACCAGGTCCCGAAGACCTGGGAGGAGTACCAGGCGATCGGGGAGAAGGTCGCGACGGAGCACCCCGGCTACCTCGTCGGCTCGGTCGGCGACACCAACTCGCACGAGTCGTACTTCTGGTCCAGCCAGTGCCCGGCGTTCTCGCTGGTCGAGGCCAACACCCTGAAGGTCGACCTGGCCGACAAGAACTGCACCCGCATGGCCACCCTGCTGGACAAGCTGATCGCGGCCAAGTCGGTGTCCACGCAGGGCTTCTTCAGCCAGGGCTTCGCCAAGGACAACGACGGCAAGGTCCTGATGGCCAACGGCCCGTCCTGGTACGGCAAGTACCTGTTCGACTCGGCGTTCAAGGTGCCCGCCGGGCAGATCGCCGCCGCCGGACCGCTCACCTGGTCGGGTGAGTCCACTCCCGCGACCGGCAACGTCGGCGGCGGCGTGTGGATGGTGTCCTCGCACAGCAAGAACCTGAAGGCGTCCACCGACCTGGCCACCTGGCTGACCACGTCGAACGACTTCCAGGCCAACGCCCCGACCTACCCGGCGTACGCGCCGGCGGCGAAGGCGTGGCTGGCGAACCCGGCGAACAAGGCGTACTTCGCCACCGACGTGACGGACGTGTTCACCAAGGCCGCCGACGAGGTGTGGACGGGCTGGTCGAACACGAAGTTCAGCGACTCCACCGCGTGGTCGAACGTCGTCCTGCCCGCGTTGACGGCGGGCAAGACGCTGACCGAGACGCTGCCGCAGTGGCAGTCGACGATCATCGACGAGGCGAAGTCCGTCGGCTACCAGATCGCGGGCAAGTGACGGCCCTCGACACCGGGGCCGCCCAGGTGGCCGTGCCCGTCCAGCCGGTTCGGCAGCGCCCCTCGCGGCGCCGCCGGACCGGCTGGTCCGGCTACCTCTTCGTCTCCGGCTACACCGTGCTGCTGGTCGCGTTCGGGATCTTCCCGACCCTGTACGCGTTCTTCCTGGCCCTGACCAACGACCGGGGCCAGTTCACCGGGCTCAACCAGTTCGTGAAGGTGTTCGGCGACTACCGGTTCCTGCCCGCGTTCCTCAACATCGGCGTGTACCTGGTCATGTGGCTCGCGTCGCTGATCGTGCTCACGGTCGTCGTCGCGGTCGTGCTGCGCAGCCGGATGAAGCCGGGCCTCTCGGCGGTGTTCCGGTTCCTCTACTACGTGCCCGGCGCGCTCGCGGGCGTGGCGAGCGTGCTGGTGTGGCTGTTCATGCTCGACCCGGCCGTCAGCCCGGCGTCGTGGCTGCTGGAGTCGCTCGGCTTCGACAGCTTCGCGGCCGTCCTCGCGCCCGGCGACCTGCCGGTGATCTTCGTGCTGATCGCGTTCTGGACCGGCGCGGGCGGGTGGATCGTGGTGATGTACGGCGCGCTCAACAACATCCCGGACGAGGTGCTCGAAGCCGCGCGGATGGACGGCGCGGGACCGTGGCGCAGCGCGTGGAACGTGCAGATCCCGATGATCCGCAAGTGGATCGCGTACATGGCCATCCTCGCGTTCGCCGCGGGCACGCAGCTGTTCGTGGAGCCGCAGCTGCTCCAGACCGCGAGCCTCGGCCGGGTCAGCCCGACCTGGTCGCCCAACCAGCTCGCGTACGTCTACGCCTTCCAGCACGGCGACTTCAACGGGGCCGCCGCCATCTCGATCTTCCTGCTGGCGCTCGGACTGCTGGCCGCGGGCCTGCTCGTGACCCGGTCGGACCTGTTCACCGTGGAGGAGTCATGACCGTGGTCGCGAGGACCCGACCCGAATCGAGCCGCGCGGCCACGGCCGCCGTCGTGGTGCTGTTCCTGGCGCTGGTGGTGTTCTTCATCCTGCCGGTGCTCTGGCTGCTGCTCGCCCCCACGAAGACCGCGGGGCAGCTGATCAGCGACGGGCCGCTGTCGTTCGGGTCGTTCGGCAACGTCGCCACGGCGTGGCGGCACCTGGTCGACTTCCAGGACGGCATCCTGCTGGTCTGGCTGCGCAACTCCGCCGTCTACTCGGCCATCACGCTGGTGATCACGCTCGCCACGAGCATCCCGGCCGGGTTCGCGCTCGCGCTGTCGAACTTCCGCGGCCGCAAGGCGCTGCTGGTGACCACGCTGATCGTGATGATCATGCCGTCGGCCACGCTGGTGCTGCCGATCTTCCTGGAGCTCAACGAGTTCGGCCTGATCGGCACGATCTGGTCGGTCGTCCTGCCGTTCTCGTTCTACCCGTTCGGCGTCTACCTCGTGTACATCTACTTCGCCACGTCCATGCCCACCGACATCCTCGCCGCCGCGCGGATCGACGGGTGCTCGGAGTGGCAGCTGTTCACCAGGATCGCGCTGCCGCTGGCGAAACCGGTCGCGGCGCTGGTGGCGTTCTTCAGCTTCGTGGGCAACTGGAACAACTTCTTCCTGCCCTACCTGGTCCTGCCCAACACCGACCAGTTCCCGCTCCAGGTCGGCCTGAACCAGCTGCTGTCGTCCACGCCGTCGTTCAACCCGGTGGCGGGCGCCGGCCTGAACATCACCAGCCCGGAGCTGGCGCTGGCGATCATCGTCGCCATCCTGCCGGTGCTCGTGCTGTTCCTGTTCTCGCAGAAGGCGCTCGTGTCCGGGATGCTCGCCGGGGCCACCAAGGGCTGACGCCGCCCTCGCGCGAGGCGAGGACGGCGTCAGCGGCTCGGGTCAGAGCGCCGGGTAGGCGTTCTTCATGAGCTCCTGGAACTGCGCGGAGAACCACTGGCCGGACAGCGGGGCGTCCGGCAGGGCACCGGACATGCTGTTGCCGTTGCGGGCGTTGCCGGTGTACGTCGGGTCGCACATCCGGTCGAAGCCCTTGCCCTCGTTGTTCGGGATCTCCTTGCTCGCACCGTCGGACTCGCCCGGCGGCTTGACCCACACGTAGGCGTCGATGCCCGAGGCGGGAGCGGCCGTCGGACGCGCGCCGAGACCCGCGCCCTTCTGGTTGCACCAGTTGCCGAGGTGGATGCGGCGGTCGATGCGACCGCCGTCGACGTACGCGTCGGCGCTGGTCGTCGGGCCGGGGCCCGTCGGACGGGCGGAGCCGCCCCAGCCGTTGCGCGAGGTGTCGATCAGCATGCCGATGCCCGAGTCGAACCCGGCCGTGATGGCCTGCTGGCGGAACGCCTGGGCGTAGGACAGCTCGTCGACGTACCGGTTCCAGTCGATCCACTTGGCCTTCTCGCGGATCGGCGTGCCGCCGACCGAGTCGCCGATCTTGAAGTACGGCTCCGTGGTGGCGCCGTAGTTCGCGGTGTTGGCGATGAAGCCGTGCACGTTGGCCTTGGTGCTGCCGGAGGCGTTCGCGGCCTGGTAGAGCAGCGCGGCGGTCGGGGCGAAGTTGTCGTCCCAGCCGAGCCAGCCGTGGTGGCCGATGTCGATGTAGTTGTAGACGTTCGACACCGCGCCGAGCTTCGCGAGCGCGTAGCCGACACCGGTCACGTAGTTGCCGTTGGCCTTCATCACGTCGCAGTTCGCGGTCGCGGTCGGGCGCGGGGTGACGTTGGTGACCAGGTTGGGCAGCGAGTCGATCTCGACGATCGTCACGATCCGCAGGTTCGCGTAGGCGGGCCTGGCGAGGATCGCCGCGATCGGGTCGATGTACTCGCTCTCGTAGCGCCCGATCTCCGTCGGCCCGAGCTCACCGTTGGACGCGAGCGCGGAGCAGTCGCGGCCGGGGAGGTTGTAGATGACGAGCTGGATCGTCATCGTCCCGCCCGCGGCCTGCCGCACGGCCTCGTCGAGGTGGCCGACCAGGCCCCTGGAGCTGGACGTGCCCGCGATCGCGGCGATGCGGTCGAGCCACACGGCGGTCGGCTGGTTGGAGATCCGGCTGCCGCCCGTCTCGGCCGCGGCCTTCGCGGACCAGTCCGGGTTCACGTAGACCTTGCTGCCCGCGTACGGGTTGTCCACCCGGCTGCCGCCACCGGGGTTGCCCGGCGTGGTGGTCGTGGTGGTCGTCGTCGTGGTGGTGGTCGTGCCCGGCTGGCCGGTGCACGTGACGTTGTTCAGCGAGAACGACGTCGGCGCCGTGTTGGTGCCGCTGTAGGTGCCGTTGAAGCCGATGTCGACCGTCGCGCCCGTGCCGATGCTGCCGTTGTACGACATGCTCGTCGCGGTCACGGCGGCGCCGGACTGGGTCCAGGTGGCGTTCCAGCCCTGGGACACCTTCTGGGTGGTGCTGGGGAAGGTGAACTTCAGCGTCCACCCACCAGAGATGGCGTCGCCGACGTTGGTGATCTTGACCGACCCGGTGAACCCGCCACCACCCCAGTTCGAGGAGCTGTAGTCGACCTTGCAGCCCGGCGCGGCGGACGCCTGGGTGCTCGTCGCGACGCCGATCATGGCGACGAACGTGGCGACCGTCGCCCCTATCGCCGCGATGCGCACACCTCGGCGCGGTGGGCTCGGGTGCCCGTTTGCAGGGGAACTCATCTTTGCGATCTCCTCACGACGCCTTTGTCATGGATCTCGTACGTGGGGCGGTCGTCCGGACTTCTGCGTCTGGGAGCGCTCCCAGACAGGAGGGTAACGGCAGCGTTACGCGGTGTACAGACCGCATTTTCGGGCGATAGCGCCCAGTCCACAGTGGATGGTCAACTGCCGATACTTTCGGCATATGGAGGCATTTCCTGGCAAATGGGCTGCTTGGTTGCCATCGATCGGCCGGTGCTGCCGCCAGGGGGAGTAGGACGCCTTCGGCTGGATGGACCTTGCCGACGAACGTCGGTGCCGCATCTCGACTGGGAGCGCTCCCAGAAATGTGTCGAACAGACCCCGTTCCGCGCGTTTTACGGCCATCGCGGAACCGGTCCCGAACTTCCGGAACCCACCGAAACGCCACCGCCGGTAGTCACGCGAGACCGCCGTTGCGCGGTCGGCGGACGGTGATCGGGGATGGCGTCGACCTCGGCCGGCTCGGTGCCTCGGCTCGGTGGCCATTCGGCTTGAGGGCTCCGGCGACTTCGATCGGCTTCCTCGGTGCTGCCACCCCCTGGCCCGGTTCTCCTTCCTCAAACCGCCTTCCACCTGCCTGAACCCCAGGATTTACATCGTTGGCACAACGTTGTAAAAAAGCTACGATCGCCCCAGCCCCCCGTCGCTCGACACCTCAGGCCGCACCCACCCTGCACCGGGAGCACAGCCATGTCGATTGCACGTCGTACCCTCCTGCGCGGCGGTCTCCTGACCGCGGGCGGAGCCCTGCTCCGCGCCCCGGCGGCCCAAGCGGCCGCCCCGCTCTACCCCGTCAACAGATCCCCCCTCCGCCCCTCGGCCTACCTCCGCCTCCCGCCCGGCGCGGCGAAGGCGACCGGGTGGCTCGCCACCCAGCTCGACCGCCAGGTCTCCGGCCTGAACGGGCGCTACCAGGAGTTCTCGCACTTCCTCCGGTTCGCCGACTCGGGCTGGACGCGGCCCGACCTCGACGGCTGGGAGGAGGTGCCGTACTGGCTGCGCGGCTTCGGCGACCTCGGGTACGTCACCGGTGATTCGCGGGTCCTCGCCGACACCGAGCGCTGGATCAACGCCGTCATCGCCACGCAGGCCTCCGACGGCTACTTCGGCCCGACCCGGCTGCGGACCGCGCTCAACGGCCACGCCGACCTGTGGCCGCACATGCCGATGCTGCACGCGCTCCGGTCGTGGGCCGAGTTCCGCGGCGACACGCGGGTCGACTCCCTGCTGACCCGGTACTTCCGCTTTATGGCGACCCAACCGGACGGCGTGTTCTCCGACGGCTGGGGCGCGACCCGGTGGGGTGACACGATCGACGTCGTCCACTGGCTCTACAACCGCACGGGCGACTCGCCGCTGATCGACCTGACCCGGCGGATCCACCAGCACTCGGCGAACTGGGTCGACCGCGTCGCGAGCCTGCACAACGTGAACTTCGCGCAGGGGTTCCGGGAGCCCACGCAGTTCTGGCTGCTGTCCGGCGACGCGGCGCACCGGGCGTCCAGCTACCACACCTACGACACGGTCATGGCGGCGTACGGCCAGTTCCCCGGTGGCGGGTTCGCCGGGGACGAGAACGCGCGGCCGGGGTACGGCGATCCCCGGCAGGGCTTCGAGACGTGCGGGGTCGTGGAGTTCATGGCCAGCCACGAGCTGCTGACCCGCGTCACCGGCGACCCGGTGTGGGCCGACCGGACCGAGGAGCTGGCGTTCAACCTGCTGCCCGCCTCCTTGGACCCGCTCGGCAAGGTCACGCACTACGTGACCAGCGCGAACGCCGTCCAGCTCGACAACGCGCCGAAGGGGCGGCGGCAGTTCCAGAACGGGTTCGCCATGCAGGCCTACAAGCCGGGCGTCGACCAGTACCGGTGCTGCCCGCACAACTACGGCCAGGGCTGGCCGTACTACGTCGAGGAGATGTGGCTCGCCACGCCCGACGGCGGGCTCGCGGCCGCGCTGCACGGCCCGTCGCGCGTGACCGCGAAGGTCGGCGACGGGACCGCGGTCACCATCACCTCGGAGACCGGCTACCCCTTCACCGACACCATCACGTTCACCGTCGCCACCCCGAAGGCGCTGGCGTTCCCGTTCGCCGTGCGGATTCCGGGCTGGTGCCCGAACCCGTCGCTCACGGTCAACGGGGCCGCGGTGGCCGCGCAGGGCGGACCCCGGTTCGTCACCGTCGACCGCACCTGGGCGAACGGCGACAAGGTCGTGCTGCGGCTGCCGATGGCGCCGCGCACGCGGGTGTGGACGCGCAACCACAACGCGGTGTCCGTCGACCTCGGCGCGCTCACGTTCTCGCTGCGCGTCGACGAGCGCTGGACCCGCTCCGCGGGCACGGACGCGTGGCCGGAGTACGAGGTGCGGCCCGGATCGGCGTGGAACGTCGGCCTGACGCCGAACCAGCAGTTCACCGTGTCCACCGGCGGCAGCGTGACCGACCCGTTCACGCTCGCCACCGCGCCGGTCCGGATCGCCGCGCGGGTGCGGGACATCCCGGACTGGGAGGCCGACGGCGAGAACGTCGTGGCGACGCTATCCGACGGCCCGGTCGCGACCACGGGGGCCGAGCGCACGGCGGAACTGGTGCCGATGGGCGCGGCGCGGCTGCGGATCACCGCGTTCCCGCAGACCGGCGGCGCGCGGACGTGGGGGACACCGGGCGTGCCGTGCCGGGTGCAGAACAAGAACAGCGGCAAGGTCTTGTCCACTTCGGACGCCAGGGTAGTGCAGTTCGCCGACGACGGGTCGGCCGACCGCCTGTGGCGGCTGGTGGACCTGGGCAACGGCCGGGTGAAGGTGCGCAACGAGCGCACCGGCAAGGTGCTGGGCGTGGACGGCATGTCGACCGCGAACTCCGCGCAGGTCGTCCAGTTCGACGACAACGGCACCGCCGACCACCGGTGGACGCTCGTCGACAACGGCGACGGCTGGTTCCGGCTCCGCAACGTGAACTCCGGCAAGGTCCTCGGCGTGGACCAGATGTCCACGGCGGACTCGGCGAGGGTGGTGCAGTTCGACGACAACGGCACGGCGGACCACCTGTGGCGGATCATCCCGGACGGCCCTGTCCGGATCAGGAACCTCAACTCCACCAAGGTGTTGGGCGTGGACCAGATGTCCACGGCGGACTCGGCGAGGGTCGTGCAGTACGACGACAACGGCACGCTCGACCACCTCTGGCGGTTCGTGCCGGACGCCAACGGCTACTTCCGGATCCGCAACGAGAACTCGGGCAAGGTGCTCGGCGTGGACGGCATGTCGACGGCCAACTCCGCGCGGGTCGTCCAGTTCGGTGACACCGGCACCGCGGACCACCTGTGGCGGCTCAGGCCGGACACCGACGACCTCTGGCGGGTGCAGAACGCCAACAGCGGCAAGGTCCTGGGCGTGGACGGCATGTCCTACGACAACTCCGCGCAGGTCGTGCAGTTCGACGACAGCGGCACCGCCGACCACCTGTGGAGGCTGTCGTGATCCGCGTCCTGGTCACCTCGCTGCTGCTCGGCCTCGCACCGGTCACGCCGCCGCCCAGCACGGACACCGTGCCCACCGCGGCGGCCGTCGTGTGCACCCTGTCGTGCGACACGCTCGACCCGTCGCGCACGCGGCAGGAGATCTTCCCGGTCCCGGAACGGCAGGTCAACGGCCGTCGCGTGGTCCTGCACGTCTCCGACGTCGACGGCATGGGCTGGGCGTCGGTCGACAACGGCGTCGCGGGCGACGGCGTCTGGCTCGACCGGTCGTGGGACGGCGGCGCGACCTGGGAGGGGCTGCTCGGCCGCGCGACCATCCCCGGTTCGTGGACCGGCACCCGGACGCTGATGTACAACGTCACCGATCCCGTCGGGCACAAGCGCGGCCTGCTCCGGGCGTGCGGCGACGGCGCGGGCGTGGTCTGCACGGACTGGATCTACCCGACGGTGTGCGACGTGACCTGCGACCGCACCGACGCGGGCCAGGCGAACGGCGACACCCAGCCCGTGCCGTCGACGACCCTGTTCGGCCGGGTGATCCGCCTGCACGTCGACCGGAACTCCATGGCCTGGGGCACGATCGAGGCGGGCGGTCCGGGTGACGAGGTGTGGCTGGACCGGTCGTGGGACTCCGGCGCGTCCTGGCCGGGCGGCTCGTCGTTGGGCCGGGTCGGCGTCACGTCCGGCACGTCCACCAGGACCACGATGTTCGCCACCCGCGACCCCCGAGGCAGGCACTACGGCGGCGCGGTCCGCGCGTGCGGCCGGGAAGCCGCCCACGCCCAGGGCAGTTGCACGGCCTGGGCCCGCCCCACGCCGACCCGGACGGCCGCAGCGGCCGACGCCCTGGCCTACTCCTACGACCCGTACGCGGCCTGGTGGCCCAGCAGCTGGTGGAACTCCGCCGCCACGCTCACGGCGTTGACCGCCTTCGCCGCCCGGACCGGAAACCACCAGTACGACTGGATGATCGCCCGCACCTTCGACGTCAACCGCGGCACGTTCGCGGCGGGCCAGCGCAGCTCCGACCCCGTCGAGGGCAACTTCATCAGCCGCTCGATCGACGACACGGCCTGGTGGGGCCTCGCGTGGATCGGCGCGTACGACCTCACCCGCGACGCGCGCTACCTGTCGATGGCCACCACCATCGCGGCCTACGTCCACCAGTTCTGGGACACCGGCACGTGCGGCGGCGGCGTGTGGTGGGACCGCGAACGCACCTACAAGAACGCCGTCACCATCGGCCTCTACCTGCGCCTGGCGGCCGCCGTGCACAACCGCACGCCCGGCGACACCACGTGGGGGCAGCGCTCGCGCACCGCGGGGGACTGGTACCTGGCCAGCGGGTTGATCAACGGGTCCGGCCTGGTCAACGACGGTCTCACCACGGACTGCCGCAACAACGGCCAAACCGTCTGGACCTACAACCAGGGCCTGGGCATCGGCGGCCTGCTGGAGACGTGGCGCGCGACCGGCGACACCCGCTACCTGACCGGCGCTCGCCGCCTGGCCGACGCGGGCACCACGAGCCCGGTGCTGACCGTCGGGGGAGTGCTGACCGAGTCCTGCGACACCGGCACCCGCGCGTGCGACGACAACCAGAAGCAGTTCAAGGGCGTCTTCGCCCGCTACCTCGCCGACCTGGCCCAGGCGACGGGCGTGGCGGCCTACCAGCAGTTCGGCCAGCGCCAGTCCGACTCGATCTGGTCGACCGACCGCGACCCGCTCAACCGGGTGGGGCAGCGGTGGGCCGGTGGCACGCCGAACCAGGTCGACTGGCGCACGCAGGCGAGCGGACTGGAGGCGTTGACGGGCTAGCCGACTCGATAGCTTCAGTGTTGACCAAAGGTCAATATCCGGACTAGCGCGAACGGCCGCGACGAGCAGGGAGTCGTGGCCGTTCGCCGCGTCGGTGATCATGTCCGGATATGGCCAGACCTCGTCGCTCTCGGGCGAGAGGCTGTTCTCCTCATCATCGTGATCTGGAGGAAGTACCGAGATGGACGTCCGCGAGAAGGCCCGTTCGTTCCGCGCGCTGCACACCAACGGTCCGCTGGTGCTGCCGAACGCGTGGGATCCGGGGTCGGCGGTGGCGATCGAGGCCGCCGGGGCGAAGGCGATCGCCACCACGAGCGCCGGGGTGTCCTGGGCGTTGGGCGTGCCCGATGGTGGTGGGTTGACGCGCGCGGAGGCCCTGGACGCCCTGCGGCGGATCGTGACGGCGGTGACCGTGCCGGTGACGGCGGACGTCGAGGACGGCTACGGCGCGGTGGCGGAGACGGTGGCCGAGGTGCTCGCCATCGGGGCCGTGGGGGTGAACCTGGAGGACAGCCGCGGGGGTGTGCTGGTCGACCCGGCCGAGCAGGCGGACCTGTTGGCCGCCGCCAGGGAGGCCGGGGGAGCGGACCTGGTCCTCAACGCGCGCACGGACACCTTCCTGACCGGGTCGGGGTCGCCCGCCGAGCGGTTGGCGGACACGGTGGTCCGGGCCGAGCGGTACGCGGCCGCGGGTGCGGACGTGCTGTTCGTGCCGGGACTCGTGGACCCGGTCGCGATCAAGGAACTGGTTGGTGGGCCGTTGCCGCTGAGCGTGATGGCGTTCCCCGGCGCGCCGAGCGTGCGGGAGCTGGCCGAGCTGGGGGTGGTGCGGATCAGCGTGGGGTCGGGGATCGCGCAGGCGGCGTACGGGCTGGCGGCGGCCGCGGCTCGTGAGCTCCTCGGCGCGGGCACGTACGGGGCGTTGGAGGACGCGTTGAGCTACGGGGAGCTCAACGACCTGCTCCGCTGAGCAGCAGGTGGACCGTGGCGAGGGAGCGCCACGGTCGCCAGGCGTCGGGGGTGTCGGGCAGGGGGGAGGCGTCGCGGAAGCCCAGGCGCAGGGCGATCCGGTGCCGGGTGGCGTGGTCGAGGAACGGCAGCGACGACAGCGGGTCGTCGAGCGCGCCCGCCACGACGGCGCGGGCCAGTTCACCGACGGTGCCGGGCTCGTCGGTGAGGGCTTCGGCGGACGGGAACGCGTGGGTGAGGCCGTGGGGGAGGCCGGGGACCGGGGTGCCGTGGGCGCGGACGAGGTCGCCCACCCGCTCGGGGTCGACGGCCGCTTGGGCGGCGGTCTCGAACGGTCCCCACGCGCCGGGGACGCGGACGCCGGGGCGCAGCGGGCGCAGGGTGTCGTCGTGGCTGAGGTGTGCGACGGCGGCGGTGTGGTCGATGTCGAGGCCGAGCAGGCGGGCGGCGCGCTCCACGACGTGGATGACACCCTCCCAATAGGGCAGGTGGGTGCGCAGCAGGAGGTGGTCGGGGCCGCCGGGGCCGATCTCCAGGAGGCCGGGGGCGCCGTCGAGGGTGATGGTGCGGCGGTAGACGTCGCCCTCGACGGACTCGACTCCGGGGACGGCGCGGTCGGCCAGCAGGGTGAGGGTGGCGTTCCAGTCGTAGGGCGCGGTGAACGGCAGCCGCAGGGGGAGACCGCCGTCGGCGGTGAGGCGGTCGCCGCGTCGACGGCGGTCGCGGAGCTCGCCGGGGGCATACCGGAAGACCTCGCGCATGGCGCGGTTGAACTGGCGCAGGCTGCCGAAGCCGGAGGCGAACGCGACGTCGGCGATGGGCAGGTCGGAGTCGTCGAGGAGCCTGCGGGCGAAGTGGGCGCGGCGGGACCGGGCGAACTGGTCGGGCGTGACGCCGAGGTGGTCGTGGAAGAGGCGGCGGAGGTGGCGGGCGGACAGGCCGACGCGCGAGGCGACGGTGGACTCGTCGCCCGCGTCGAGGGTGCCGTCGAGGATGATCCGCACGGCTCGGCAGACGAGTTCGGGCGCGTCGTCGGCGACGGTGCCCGCGACCCGGTAGGGGCGGCAGCGCAGGCACGCCCGGTAGCCCTCGGCCTCCGCCGCGGCGGCGAGCTCGAACGTGCGGACGTTCTCGGCGAGCGGTTTCGCGCCGCAGCCGGGACGGCAGTAGATCCCGGTGGTCCGCACGGCGGAGTACGTGGTCACGCGGTCATGGTGCCGGGCGGTCGCGAACCCGCGCCGGCCGTTTTCGGACATCACCCGCACGCGCGGAGCACACGTCCGTCACACCGGTGATCAGTAGGGTCGCGGGGACCGACCGCGACCGTCCTGGGGAGTGACGTGGTTCCACCGCTAGGTCCGCCGTTGAGGCTGCTCACCGCCGCGCTGGCGCTGACCGCGTGCTCGGCGCAGCCGCAACCCGTCGTCGTGGGCGAGGTGTCGGTGCCCGCGTCCACGACGAGCAAGGCGTTCCCCGAGGGGGTGGCCGCCGACTACCAGCTCGGCGGCGCGTACCCGCCGCCCGCCGGGGTGCGGCTGGTCGTGCGCGACAGCACCGCGCAGCCGGAGAACGGGCTCTACAACGTCTGCTACGTCAACGGCTTCCAGACCCAGCCCGCCGAGCGGGACCTGTGGCTGAACGAGCGGCGCGACCTCGTCCTGTTCGGAAAGGACGGACAGCCGCTGGTCGACTCGAACTGGCCGGACGAGCTGATCTTGGACACGTCGTCGCCGGAGAAGCGGGCGAGGCTCGCGGTGTTCGTCGGCGCGACCATCACGACGTGCGCCACCTCGGGCTTCGACGCCGTGGAGATCGACAACCTGGACTCCGACACCCGCTCGCACGGCGCGATCACCCTGGACGACAACCTGGCGTTCGCCGCGCAGCTCGCCGACGCCGCGCACAGCCGGAACCTGCTCATCGGGCAGAAGAACTCGGCGGAACTGGGCAGCCGGGGCCGCGACGAGGCGAGGTTCGACTTCGCCGTGGCCGAGGAGTGCGTCGCGTTCGGCGAGTGCGCCGAGTACACGGCGGCCTACGGGCAGCGGGTGATCGACGTCGAGTACACGGACAACCCGCCGCCGGGCGGGGTGTGCGCCGACACGAGCCGTCCACGCACGACGGTCGTCCGCGACCGCTTGCTCGTGCGCGCGGGCGAGTCGGGCTACTCCTACGCGCGCTGCTGACGCGCGAACGCCGGTCGGGTTGGCGGACCCGACCGGCGTTCACCGACTACCCGTTACTGGCTACGGGTAGCTCACCACGTTCACCGGAACGGTTCCGGGAGGCGTCACCCCTCCGGTGTCGTTGATGACGTGGGTGATCAGCCCCTGGTAGTTCAGCGACACCGTGCACAGGCTGTGGAAGCGCACGTTCGCGTTGTTGGGCACCTCGAACGCGTGGTAGGCGTTGACCGAGGGGTTGACGTTGAAGAAGTTGTAGCTGCCGAGCCCCCACGCCTCGTGCGAGGTGACGTTGGCGGCGACCTTGTAGGCCGCGTACCCGTTGCGGCCGTTGGGGCTCATCCAGCTCGCCTGGTTCGGCACGTCGTAGGGCATCTCGTTCTGGAAGAAGATCGTCTTGCCGCCCTGGCCGTTCCAGATGACCTGGTACTTCTGGTAGTGCTCGACGAACAGGCCGGTCGCCAGCACGTTGTTGCCGTTGACGATCAACCCGGTGTCGCCCTTGGCCTGCGTCCAGCCCCACGTGCCCGCGTTGCCGTGGTCGGCGCGCCAGGCCCAGATGTGGTCGATGATCGTGTTGCTGCTGTTCACGATCAGGCTGGTGGTGGCGTTGCCCGCGATCGAGCCGCCGATGCGGAAGAACACGTCCTGCAACGTCGTCGGGTTGCTCGCGTGGCTCGCGGACGAGCCCGACGGACCCACGGTCAGCAGCGCCGCCGAGTTGGTCGTGCCCGCGTCGAACAGCAGGCCCTTGATCCGGACGCCGTCGACGTCGGCGACCTGCATGGCGTTGACCCCGTTGTCCGGGATCAGCGTCGGGTAGCCGATGCCGAGCACGACGGTGTTGGCCTTCGTCACGTTCAGCGTCTGGTTGAGGTGGTAGACGCCGGGCGTGAAGAACAGGTTGCAGCCCGCGGACAGCGCGGAGTTGATGGACGCCGCGTTGTCGCCCTCGCGCACCACGTAGAACTGGCTCATCGGGATCGACGTGCCGGGGGTGGAGCCGTTCGCCCAGCTCGCGCCGGACGCGTTGGTGCGCAGCGCGGGCGTGAACACGCGGTACTTGCCCGCGCTGTCGATGTAGAGGTACGGCACGTCGCGCGAGACCGGCGTGGTGGAGAGGGTGGTCTCCGGCGGGTTCGGGAACGTGGTCGCCGGGGCGCCGGTGGTGCCCGAGAACACCATGTTCCAGACGCCGCCGTCCCAGCTGCCCAGGTTGCTGTCGCGGGTGTACCACTGCTGCTGGGAGATGGACGCGGTCTGGCCGGACACCTTCGTGTCGGCGATGTAGCCGCCGCTGGCGAAGCCGTAGCTGGCCGGGTAGAGCTGGAGGTTGCCGCGGATGTCCATGCGGCGGAACGGCGCGGCCTGGGCCACGGCCCAGCGGTTGGAGCCGCCGATCGGGTTCACGGCCATGTTCTCCGCGGACCGCCAGAAGTTCTGCAGCGCCACGCCCTGGTCGGACTCGTTGAACGCGTCGACCGTGATGGCGCCGTTGATGACCACGTCACCGGGGTTCTGGCCGAGGCCCGCGACCGAGGTGTAGTAGCCGACGTCGTCGTGCACGCTGTAGGAGCCGGGCTTGAACAGGTGCGCGACCCGCCGGTTGGCCATCTGCGCGGTCAGGGTGTCCTTCTGCGCGTTGAAGTCCGCGTCGAGCTGCGACTGGATGGACGCCGCCGACATGCCGGGGTCGAAGATGCGGGTGTTCGAGCCGAAGTTCGGCACGTCCGGCTGCGTCGGGCAGCCCGCGGAGGTCCCGATCGTGTAGGTCGCGCTGGCCACGGCGGAGTTCGCCAGACCGGACTTGATGCCGATGGCGTTGACCGTGCGCGTCGACGGGACGCTGATGGGCCCGCTGTAGAGCGTCGAGGACGCCGTCGGCGTGGAGCCGTCGACCGTGTACCGGATCGTCGCGCCCGAGGTGGCGGTGGAGATGGTCACCGTCTGCGCGGAGGAGTACTGGCCGCCCGCGGGGCTGAACGTCGGCGTCGCCACCGGCGTGCCGATGACGTACGCCGCGGTGGCGACCGCGGAGGTGGTCGAGCCGGACTTGAGGCCGATCGCCTTGACCGTGGTGTTGCTGGAGACGGAGATCGCGCCGCTGTAGAGCGCGGAGGACGCCGTGGGGGTGGAGCCGTCCAGCGTGTAGCGGATCGAGGCGCCGGAGGTGGCGGTGGAGATCGTCACCGACTGCGCGGTCGCGTAGGTGCCCGCCGCGGGGGAGAAGGTCGGCGTGGCGACCGTCGTGGACCCGCCGCCGTGGGTGTAGCTGAAGTGCGGCGTGTCGTACTGCGGGCCGTTCTTCTCGTAGGTGAACCAGTAGTCGATGACGTTGCCGGTGGCCAGGCCGCTCACGGTCTTGCGCCACGTGCCGCCGCTGAGGTCCATGCGGAAGTTCTGCTGGCCCTGCCCGGTCACCACGTAGTGCACGTCGACGTAGACCGCCGTCGTGGTCGGGGTGAACGAGATCTGCGCCTGGGTCGCGTTCAGGGACGTGGCCGACTGCGTGTAGTCGTCGGCGGCGGCCGCGACGCCCGCCCCCGAGAGGGTCGAGAGCGCCGCCACGGCGAGCGCGGCGAGGGCCGCACGCCAGCGCGGACGGCGCCGGCCGGTTCTTTGAGGGCTCCGAATCACGTGGGTGCCACCTCCAAGCAGGGAAAACCGAGGACGACAAGTGGGTGAGAGCGCTCTCACAATCGGGACAGTAAACCGATTCAGGCCGACGCGGAAGAGTTACACGGAAGAAACAAGCCCGGCAGTGGGAAATACGCGGGCAAGAGGCCATCTTGCGCCCCGGCCATCACCGATTCCTACCGCTCGCCACTTGCGCTGAACAGGTCTGATGTGCTGCGCGTGAGGAGGTCGCGCGGGGGTGTGGAGGTATTCGGCTAGGCCGGAAGGCGGCGTTTTGCTGCGGCCAACGGATCAATTTCGCCATTCGTCGACCATGAGGATTTCGTGATGTGCGACATAGTCCGTGGCCAATTCCGGGCACAAAAAACCCGTGGGGTCGCGCTCGGTGAACGCGACCCCACGGGGACAGGGGTCAGAAGGACGTCAGCGTGATCGTCACCGAGCTGGGCACGCCGTCGAACACCAGCGACTCGAAGTTGCCGACGTCGTCGAAGGCGAACCCGTAGGCCTTGCCGTCGACCATGTTCGCGTGCACGGCCTTCGAGTAGTGGTCGGTGACCGGCCGCGTGTAGAACTCGCCGCCGTCGTAGGTCGGCTGGGTGTGCAGGAAGCCCAGCGTGGACCGGTGCAGCGCCGCGCACAGCGTGCGGGCGAGCGGGCCGACCACGTCGTCGTTCGGCGCGGCCAGCTTGCCGTCGCAGCCGAAGACGTCCTTGGTGGCGGGCTGCGGGAACGCCGCCACCTCCTTGCCGGTGGAGTCCTTGAACCGCAGGACGCCGTCGCCACCGGTGCGGCCGGTGTACTTGAGGTTCGGCTGGAACTGGAACGGGACCACCGTCAGGTCGGTGCTCTTGTAGGTGTTCCAGGTGTCGGTGAGGTAGCCGTCGAGGTAGTTCGGGTCGAAGCCGTCCGCGCCCTCCATGGCCAGCCGCGGCGCCAGCGCGCGCAGCCGGGTCCCGTCGGCGCGGGTGTGGATCAGCTTCGCCCAGTCGCCCGGCTCGTTCGCCAGCGCGTCGAGGATCGCGTCCCGTCCGCCGGGCTTGAGCTGCCCCTCGGTGCTCGTGCCGCGCTCACCGGTCACCGACACCGCGTGCGGCACGCTGAACATGTCGACCTGCGAGCTGTTGAGCCACAGCCCGGCGTCGTTGTAGGTGAACTCGCTCCAGTCGAACAGCACGTCCCGGTTGGGGTCGTTCGCGGCCCACGGGGCGGGCTGCACGAGCCCGCCGTCCTGGGCGAGCAGGAACGTCAGCTTCTGCCCGAACGACATGTACATGCGCCCGGAGATCCCGCGCGGCAGCTGGATCGTGGTGGTCGACCCGTTGCCGGGTCCGGCGATGGCCACGTCCGGTGCGGGGCTCGGCGGGTTCGAGCCGCCGCTCCACGGCGTGAACGCGCCCGCGGCGTTGACGTACCCCAGCTTCCCGCTGGCCAGGTCGGTGCCCAGCACGTAGAGGAAGACCTGCTCCGCTCTGCCGGAGTTGTTCGCCACGCTCAACGGCAGCAGGCTCGGCGGCTGGGCGGCGGCCTGGGCCGCCGCGGCGGAACCGAGGGGGATGCTCACCACCAGTGCGGTGAGCAGGCCGAGCAGTGTTCGCGTGCGCACAGGCAACTCCAAATCCCCGATGACCGGATGTGCGTGAGAGCGCTCTCTGAGTGAGGCCACCCCATGGTTGGAGCGGCCGTCGTCGCCGGTCAAGGGCGACCGCCCGGTCCTGTGGTCTGAAACCTGTGGTGCGAAAAGCGGTTATCCGCGCAGATAGTGGGCACGGCCGCCGGTGTGGACGTCCGGCATTGGTGCGGCGAGACTGGCACCATGACGACCTCAGAGGCCTGTGCGGTAGCCCACGGCGACGCACCAGCCGACGTCCCGGACCGCACGCTCGTGGCCGTGTTCGCGTCGCCCGTCGCCCGCTACCTGCTCGCCTACGCCGCCGACCTCGGCTACCGCACGCTGCTCGTCGACCCGGACGCCGACCGCGACGGCGAGACCACCTTCCCCGACCTCGACGAGCACACCGACGTCGTCGTCACCGACCACCACCGCCCAGAACTGGGCGAGGTCCTCCGCGACGCGCTCGCGGGCCGGTCCCGGTGGATCGGCGTCCTGGGCAACCCGCGCCACCCCGGCCCGCACGTCGAGATGCTGGCCGCGCTGGGCGTGCCGGCGACCGAGGTGGCCCGCGTGCACCGGCCCGTCGGCCTCAACATCGGCTCCCGGACACCCCCGGAGATCGCCATCGCGACCCTGGCGGGCCTCATCGCCGAGCGCACCGGCCGTCCCGGCGGCTTCGCCTTCTAACCCAGGTCGCCGAGGATGGCCTCGCCCTTGGTCAGCCAGGCGAAACCGAACGCCAGGATCGCCGCCGACTCCAGCCACAACGCCAGGTGCAGCTCGGTGTGGGGGAGCAGGTTCACCACCACGATCAGCGCCAGGCAGACGAGGATGACCCACCCCGACACCACGTACACGCGGTTGCGCTGGAGCTTGCGGGTCGTCGGCCGCGCCTTGTCGGACTTGGTGAACAGCACCAGGCAGAAGTAGGCCAAGGCCAGGAAGAACACCGACGCGAACGCCAGGTGCACCACCCCGACCACACCCTGCGCGGGCGTGTGGGTGTCCCGCGGCGTCGTCGGGAACAGCGCCACCCCGATGGCCGCTACGCCCGCGGCGGTCGCCGTGAGGTTGTCCAGCCGGTCGTAGCCCCGGTAGGAGAGCAGGAACGCCCCGACCGC
The DNA here is from genome assembly GCF_042738955.1 of Umezawaea sp. NPDC059074. Taxonomy (NCBI): domain Bacteria; kingdom Bacillati; phylum Actinomycetota; class Actinomycetes; order Pseudonocardiales; family Pseudonocardiaceae; genus Umezawaea; species Umezawaea sp. NPDC059074. The sequence continues at coordinate 2,600 of NZ_JBHYHC010000117.1, read as the reverse complement.
GCACATCGCGCCGACGAACACGCCCCGCATCGGGCTGTAGTAGTAGCCGCTGATCGAGTCCAGGAACTCGTGGTCGACCAGCAGCACGCCCACGACCAGCACCACCGGCAACCCGATCCCGATGAACCCGATCGCCCGGCGCAGGAACAGGTACGAGTGGACGAGCGAGTCCTGTGGGGTCATGACCGCCTCCGGGTGCAGTGCCTCTGTGAAGTAGATCGGCAGGGTACGGGGAGATCACCAGCCGCCATCGGGGTGCATAACGTTCCGGGGCCCGACTCGTTGGACAGGGCAGACCCGACGCGAGAGGGGCAGGCGATGCTGCTCGAGGACGGCACCGAGCTGAACGTGGCGCGTTCCGGCGATCCGGACGCGGACGTGACCGTCGTGCTCGCGCACGGCTACGCGCTCGACCACCGCACGTGGTGGCGGGTGGTCGAAGGCCTCGGCCGCACCTGCCAGGTGATCGCGTACGACCACAGAGGACACGGCAGGTCCGACCCGGCCACAAAGGACACCGCCACCATCGACCAGCTCGCCGACGACCTGGGGGAGCTGATCGAGAGGGGCGTGCCGAACGGCCAGGTCGTCATCGTCGGCCACTCCATGGGCGGCATGGCCGCGATGGCGATGGCCGAACGCCGCCCCCGGCTCTACCGGCAACGCGTGGCGGGCGTCGTGTTCGTCTCCACGGCCGTCACCGGCCTCGCCGAGACGTCGCTGGCGTGGCCCAAAGCCGTCGGCAAGCTCGTGCGGGAACTCGAACGCGCCTTCGGTCCCATCGTCCGCGCCGTCCGCGACAAGATCGAACCCGCCAAGACCGCCGGTCTGCGCTGGTGGCTGTTCGGCGATCAGCCGCGCGCCGAGGACGTGGAGCTCACCGCGGAGATGGTGTGGGCGCACTGGCCGACGACCGTCGCCCTCTTCCGCCCCGCCGTGGACCGCTACGACCGTGAAGCGGCGTTGACGGTGGCGGGGGAGCGGCCGGTGATCGCCGTCGTCGGCGACGAGGACCGCCTCTGTCCCGAGTCGAACGCCGAGGCTTTGGCCAAGGCCGTGGGCGGGCAGGCGCAGGTCGTTCCGGACGTGGGGCACATGCTGCCGCTCGAACGTCCGGAAGAAATTGTCGCCTGCGTTGCGAAACTCACCGGCCGAGAGCCCCACATCGGATGATCGCCCGATAGGGTTTTGCCATGGTGGCCCTGAACGCCTGGTACGGCGACGAGTTGATCAGCCTTCGTGGAGCTGACGACCTGGAAGTGTTGCTCGACCGGATGACCCGCGAACACGCGGCAGCCCAAGCACCCCCGTTGCTCCAGATCTCCCGGAGAGAACGAGGGTCCTGGGCGATCCTGCACGTCGGCCTGAACCACACCCGCGGCGTAGTCGGCCACACCGACAAGTCCGGCGCCGTGATCAGCACCGACGGCACCCCGCCCACCGGTCCGGAACTCACCTACGACCACCGAGGGGAGCCCCACCCGATGCCCTCCAACGCCGAGGTCCCCGCGGCCAACGTCCGCCAAGCGGCACACGACTTCCTCCGCACCGACGGCGCCCGCCCCACGTGCGTCCAATGGCAGGCCACGGTCTCACCCGCCGACTAGTCCCACCCGAACACCCCGACCGTGGGGGGGGGGCCCCCCCCCCGGCGGCGGGCCCCACCCCCCCGACCCCAACACACCCCAAAAAAGACAAAGAACGCCCCGAG
>NZ_JBHYHC010000117.1:0-879 GCF_042738955.1 Umezawaea sp. NPDC059074 | reverse complement strand
GCACACGACTTCCACCCCACCGCCGGCGCCCGCCCCACGGGCGCCCATGGGCTGCCCCGGGTCTCACCCGCCGCATAGCCCCACCCCAACCCCCCGACGGTGGTGTGCCGCCCCGTTCCGGCGGGGGCACACCACGCGAGTCGCCTCACGTCCGACCAAATGAGACAGTCGCCGAACGGTGGCACCCACCTGCGCCCCCGCCGCGACTCACCACCCCATTCCTGCGCGCTACTCGTCCACCCAGGTCGGATGTTCATCCGCGACGCGCGCCCATCAGCGCCGCCCATCAGCACCGCCCGTCGAGCGGTGCCGCCCGTAACCCACCCCGCGCCCGTCAGCGCCGCCCGTTTCGCGTCGCTACAGCTCCACACGCCCCCCCGCGCCCGTCACTGCCGGCCGTTTCGGGTCGCTACAGCTCCACACGCCCCGCGCGCCCGCCAGCACCGCCCGTTTTGCGTCACCGCAGCTCCACCCGTGCCGCGCGCCCGTCGGCCCGTGTCACATGTCTACCCACCTCATGGGCCTGTCAGTGCCGCCCGTTGGCCGTGCTGCCTGTCCACTTGCGCCACTCGCTCACCGCGTTGCCCGTCCACCAAGCACCTTTGCTTGTGCCGCAGAGGTCTTCAAAAGGGCGGGGCTGGGCTCCCCTTCCCCTTCCTCCCACGGTCAAGTCCGGCCCGAGATGCCGGCACGTCGACCGGGGCCGCCCGCTCGTCCAGATCCTCGCCGGTGCGCACAGGCTCGGGATGTCGGCGGCCGGCCCCGTTCAGGATCAACGCAAAGCGGCCCTGGACGTACCATAGGTCGTCGTGGTGCGCGCCGGTGGAGGCGGGCGCCGAATTGACTTGAGCGGAATAAACACTCACGTCCCAAACCACC
>NZ_JBHYHC010000116.1:0-30408 GCF_042738955.1 Umezawaea sp. NPDC059074 | reverse complement strand
CTCCTTCGCCCCCTTTTTGTGTTTTATCGACTTGTTTCGCCCGTTTAAAAGACAAAACGGGTGTTGAAATAATTGCGCGAGCGGAGTGAAGGGACTCCCCCACCAGTGCCCAGAGGCCCTCCAGCACCCCCGCGCCACGTTTGATAAACCTCACCCATGCGCGTCCTCCTCCCCCTCCCAGACCGCGACTTCGACGTCACCGAGGTAGCCGTCCCCTGGCGCCTCCTCCGAGACGCGGGCCACGAGGTCGTCTTCTCCACCGAGAACGGCACCACCCCAGCCGCCGACCCCCTCCTCCTCACCGGCGTCCTCTTCGGCCGCCTAGGCGCGGAACCCGAGCCCCAACGCTTCTACCGCGACCTCCTCACCGACCCGGCCTACCAACACCCCCTCCCGTGGGCCGACCTCACCCCGTCCACCTACGACGGCCTGATCCTCCCCGGCGGCCACGCCCCAGGCATGCGCCAGTACCTCGGCAGCACCACCCTCCAACACCAGATCGCCGAGTTCTGGCGACTCGACCGCCCCGTAGGAGCCATCTGCCACGGCGTCCTGGCCCTGGCCCGCACCAACGACAGCACCGGCCGCTCGGTGATCGCCGACCGCCAAACCACCTGCCTCCCCAAGTACATGGAGCGCAGCGCCTACTACCTCACCGCGTGGCGCAGGGGCCGCTACTACCGCACCTACCCCGCCTACGTGCAGGACGAGGTCACCGCAGCCCTGACCAGCCCCACCCAGTTCCACCGCGGCCCCACCGAACTCTCCCGCCGAGGCACCGCGACCGACGACTCCCCGGCGTTCACCGTCCAGGACGGCAACTACGTCTCCGCCCGCTGGCCAGGCGACGCCTACCTGTTCACCCGCCACTTCCTGAACCGCCTCCACTCGATCGAGTGAACCCCACCCCCTGACCCACCAAACCCCCCGGTTTTTGTCGGACCCCCTCGCGACCATCGACGCATGACAACTCGCAGGATCGGCGGACCAGGTGGCGGCTCGGACAAGAATGCTGCTCACCGTCAGCGACACCGAGGGCAACAGCGCGGTCGTCTCGATCGCATGGGTCGACTTCCGCACCACCCATGACATGACGGCTTTCAAGTCCGTGATGGACAGACAGGGCAGCGGCGACATCCGTCCACTCGCCGCACCTCTGCTGGACTTGGCAGACATCCGGTTCACCGGCCTCAACTACGACTCCGAACCCAACGGGAGGTCCATCGCCATAGCCGAAACCGAACAAGCCACCGGAACAGTCGCCCCCGACCTCCTCGACGCACCAGCGGAGGTGGCCTCCCAGTTCCCCAAGCCTTGACTTGCGCTCCGCCACAGCATCTCCACGAGCCGGACTCAGCGGCGGGGTCGAGCCGGGGTGGCGGGTTCGATCACAGGGCTGCGAATGTGTTCGTAGACAACGCTCGTGCGGACGTCCGCCACCTCAGGCCGCTGGGTGAGGCGGTCGATGACGAACGCGTAGAGGTGCTTGTTGTCGGGGACGGCCACGTGGAGGAGGAAGTCCTCGCCGCCCGCGACGACGAACACCCCCACGGTTTCCGGGAGGCGGGCGGCCCATTCTCGGAACGCCTCGATGTTCACGCGGGAGGGAGGCCGGACGCGGACGGCGATGAGGGCTTGCACGGGGCGGCCGACCTCTTCGAGGTCGAGGTCGACGAGGAAGCCGCGGATGACGCCGCGGTCGCGGAGGGAGCGGACGCGTTCGAGGGAGGTGGACGGGGAGACGCCGGTGGCGGCGGCGAGTTCGCGGTTGGTGCGCCGTGCGTCCTGCTGGAGTTCCCGCAGGAGTGCCTGATCTAGTTCGTCCAACTCGGCCATGTCGACCCTTCTGCCGAATTAAGTTCGATGAGGATTCCGGAGTCCGCACTTCGAGCTTAACATCGGCGAATCGGCCTTCACTCATGTGGAGATCACCGATCAACGCCGAATGAAGGAGTCGCGTGACCACCGCTGTTGTCCCCTCGCTCGCACCCGACGAGATCCGCACCGACCGGCCGACCCGCGAGGCGCGGTTGAAGTGGGTCGTGGTCGTCGACACCGCGCTCGGCGCGGGGTTGATCGCGAACGCCGCCGTGTGCCTGGCGGCGGCTGTCGGGCACGCCATCCCGACGCTGCTCGGGCCGGGCACGACCGACGCGTCCGGCACGCACCACCCCGGTCTGCCGTGGACCGGGTGCTCGATCCTGGCCGGGGACGCCGCGACGGTCGGCGAGATCCGCGCGAAAGCGCTGACGAAGGAGGGGCTGCTGGTCGTCGACATGCCGGAACAGGCGCAGACCAGCCGGGTGTACGACGAGTACCTGGCCGCGGTCGCGGGCACGGACGCCGCTGATCTGACCTACTACGCGGTCAGCATCGTCGGGCCGCGCAACAAGGTGGACAAGCTCGTCGGGAAGTTGGCGTTGTTGCGCTGACGGCGTGTGCGGGCCGGGGTCATGATCGTGAGCCGATAGGCTCGTCGCCCCGACTAGTGCGAGGTGCGCGATGACCGATCGTCCCACCTGGGTGCCGGACTCGATCAACACCGAGTTGCCCAGTGCCGCCAGGGTCTACGACTACCTGCTGGGCGGCGGGCACAACTTCGCGATCGACCGGGTCGTGGGTGAGAAGGTGTTGCGGGTCCTGCCGAACGGCGGCCAGATCGCCGGGTCGAACAGGGCGTTCCTGCGGCGCGCGGTGCTGTTCATGATCGAGCAGGGCATCACCCAGTTCCTCGACCTGGGGTCGGGCATCCCGACGGTCGGCAACGTCCACGAGATCGCGCAGCAGGCCGACCCGAACGCGCGCGTGGTCTACGTGGACTACGACGAGGTCGCCGTCACGCACAGCGAACTGCTGTTGCAGGGCAACGACAACGCGACCGTCGTCGCGGCCGACGCGACCAAGCCGGACCGCGTCCTGTCCGCTCCGGCCGTGCGGGAGTTGCTGGACTTCAGCAAGCCCGTCGGCCTGCTCATGGTGGCGGTGCTGCACTTCATCCCGGACGAGAAGAAGCCGCGCGAGGTGCTCGCCCAGTACATCGAGGCACTCCCCTCGGAGAGCCTGGTCGCCCTGTCCCACCTGACGGCCGACGGCAAACCCGAGGAGATGGCCGCGGTGGTGGAAGCGATGAAGAACAGCCGCGACCCGATGTACTTCCGCTCCCACGCGGAGTTCTCCACCATGTTCGACGGCCTGGAAGTCCTCGCCCCCGGCATCGTCAGCGCCCCGCACTGGCACCCCGAAGTCGACTACGACACCAGCCCCGAAGACGTCTACGCGGCAGTAGGCCGCAAACCCTGACCACGACACCCGGTCCCCACAACGGAGGACCAGGTGTCCACCACACCGACCAGCCGGAACACCCCCGGCGAAGCCGCGGATCGACCGGGCGCCAGACAACGTCCCTCAAGCCGTGCAACAGCCGGCAGCGACCGGTGGAAGCGCCGCCAACCCGTGTCCGGGTAGAGCGAGCCGTACCGAGCCCGAACGCAGCCGACGGCCGACCTGGCCGTGGCCGGCTCCCGCCGGGGTCAGGGGATCAGGACCAGGCGGATGGGGTCGCCTGTTCGGGTTGCCAGCATGCGGACCGCGTCTGCCGCCTCCGTGAGGGGGACGTGGCCGCTGATCGAGTCGGCGAAGTCCAAGCGGTGGTAGGCGGTGAGGCCCACCAAGGCCTCGACGTCTTCCGGGGTGGAGCCGTAGTGGCCCAGTAGGCGTTGGCCGCGGACGCTGAAGCCGATACCGTCCGCCAGGGTCAGGGGACCGCCGACCAAACCCACCAGGACCAACGCGCCCGCGATGCCCAACGACCCGACGGCTTGCTCGCGTACGGCGGGCACGCCCGCGAAGTCGAACGCGTAGTCCAGGCCCCGGCCGCCGGTGGCGGTGAGGACGCGGCTGGTGAAGTCGGGGTCGGCTGGGTCCAAGGCCAGGTCGGCTCCGAAGGCCAAGGCGCGGTCGCGGGCGGTCGGGAGCGGGTCGACGGCGATGATCGGGGCGGCTCCGATGAGGCGAAGCAACTGCACGGCGTGTGCGCCCAGGCCGCCGATGCCCCACACGCCCGCGGACTGGGCGGGGCGGACTCCGGCGGTGGCGTTGATCGCGGCGTACGGCGTGGACACGGCGTCGGGGATGATGGCGGCCTCGTCGAACGGCAGGTGGTCCGGGATCGGCACCAGGGTGTCGTGCCTGGCCAGTGCGTACTTCGCCCAGCCGCCGTCGTAGTTCACGCCCCTCGTCAAGCCCGTCAGGCACGGGCGTTGGCGGACGCACAGTTCGCAGCGGCCGCACGTCTGGCCTGCCTGGAGGATCACCCGGCGGCCGACCGTCACCGATGGCGGCACGTTCGAGCCGAGCACGGCGACCGTGCCCGCGACCTCGTGGCCCAGCGTCAGCTTCGGCTGGTCGTTGTTCCACACCCGGAGCGTGCCGTCGATCAGGTGCAGGTCGGACAGGCACACCCCGGCCGCCGCCACGGCCACCAGCACCTCGTCTGGGCCGGGCTCGGGGATCGGCACCTCCTCCACGGCGAACTCCAGCGTGGTGAGGTTCAGGCGGGCCGCGGGCATCGTCACGGCCCGATTATGCGGCCGGGCGTGCCCGCGACCTGCCGTTCCGGCGAAACGCTGGGGCCCCTAACCCGCCCGGTGCGCGCGCAGCGCGGCGAGCAGCCACTGGAACGCGGGCACGGTCGGCGGGCCGGGGACCCGTCCGTTCACGAGGCTCAGCAACTGCCAGTAGCGCTCGATCCTGGCGTCGACGACGACCTCCAGCCAGGCGACCAGGTCCGAAGAAGGCTCGTCGGGCGGGACGATCCGGTCCAGCACCACCCGCCCGAGGGCCGAGTCGGCCGCGATCCCCTCCTCGACTGCCCCGCCTGCGTGCTCCAGGACGACGGGCCGGATGGCGAGGCCGAACTCCAGGCGCTCGCTCCCCCCGCCGTGGAGCACGACGTGCCGGAGCTTCCGCCCGAAGTCCTCGTCCGCGACGAGTTCGGCCAGTTCCACCCACGCGTCGACCTGCTCGGGGCTCGGGTCGTCCGGCAGTTCGCGCATCCACTCCGCGACGATCGCCGCGTCCTCGCTCCGCACGTCGGCGAACACGCCGCCGATGAAGTCGTCGATGATCCGCTGCCGTTCCCGCGCCGACAGCGTGGCCAACCTGTGCATCAGTGCCATCCCCTCTGGTGTGCCGCGGCGCTGGGCGACCGCGTTCAGGACGGCGCGGCGCAGCCGCAGGGCGCGCATCTCGGCGTCCAGAGCTCGGACGTGCACCGCGGCCACGTCGGCCAGGTCGACCTGCCGGTCCAGCACCCGGTGGACCTCGTCGAGCCCGAGCCCGAGGTCGCGCAGCGTCCGGACCAGGTCCAGCCTGGCCACGGCCGCCGCGTCGTAGAGCCGGTAGCCGCCCGCCGACCGGGTCGTGGGCGGCACCGCCCCGTTGTCCGACCAGAACCGGATGGTGCGCGCCCGCAACCCGGTCAACCGGGCCAACTGCCCGATCGTGAAGAGCTCCGCGCCGTCGTCCATGGCCACCAACCTGCACCTTCCACCCGCTGGAAGCTCAACCGACTTAGGACGTCCTGAGCACTTCCACCAGGTCACGCGGGATGCCGTGGGTCTCGTGCAGGTACCGGAGGTCGTCCTCGGTCAGCGGACCGCGGTAGCGCGACACGAGGGAACGGCCGCGGGTCATCAGCGAGCGGAACCGGCGTTCCTCGTCGCGCAGCACCTCGAACACCCGGTCCGACGTCTGGCCGAAGTGCGTCAACGTCCCGCGCACCAGCGGTTCCGGCAGGTCCGACAGGGTGTGCGAGGGGTCCTCGCGCCACAGGGTCGTCAACGTGCGGCGCAGCAGCCTGCGCAGCACGTACCCGCGGCCGGTGTTCGACGGGGTCACGCCGTCGCCGATGACGACCACGCCGGAGCGCAGGTGGTCCACGACCGGGCGCGGGTCGGGCAGGTCCCACGGCAGCACCCACCCGGACAGCAGGTCGGTCTCGAACACCGACAGCTTGCCCTGGAGCACCATCAACAGCCGTTCCAGCCCCATCCCGGTGTCCACGGTGGACTCCGACAACGGGCTGAGCGACCCGTCCGACCCTCGCCGGTAGCGCATCATGACGTGGTTCCACACCTCCATCCACCGGTCGTCCGTGGTGGGTGTGCCGGTCGGCGGCCCGTCGCCGGTCCACACGAACACCTCGCTGTCCGGCCCGCACGGCCCGGTCGGCCCGTTGGACCACCAGTTCTCCGACCCGGTCAGCTCCACCGGCACGCCGAGCGAGGTCCACGTGTCGATCGACCGGGTGTCCGGTCCGACCTGCCCGTCGCCGCCGAACACCGTCACGTGCAAGAGCCCCGGATCGACGCCGAAGCCGTCGCACAGCAGCTCGTGGCCCCACCGCAGGCTTTGCCGCCCGTCGTAGGAGCCCAACGACCACGAGCCGAGCATCTCGAACACGGTCAGGTGCGTCGGGTCGCCGACCTCGTCGAGGTCGGTCGTGCGCAGGCAGCGCTGCACGTTGACGAGCCGGTCCCCCAGCGGGTGCGGGCGGCCTTCGAGGTACGGCGTCAACGGGTGCATCCCGGACGTCGTGAACAGCACGGGGTCACCGGGTGGTGGCAGCAGCGTGGTGCCCGTGACGCGGCGGTGGCCGCGGGAGGTGAAGAAGTCGAGGAACGTGTCGACGACGTGCCGGGAGTCCATGGCGGTAGTCCTTTTCCGGAGAAGGGGGCAACCGGAAAGGGGCCGAACCGACGGACCGTTTCCGGTCGCCGGGGGATGTCGGGTCAGGCAGCGGCGGCGACCGACGAGCGGAGAGCTCGCGCGGCCGCGGCGACGTGCTGCGGGTGCACCGACATGCCTCCACGATAAGCCCCGGCGCAAGTCGTTTAACCGTCCACAGTGGAGGCACTGCGCCTTCCGGGTGAACTGGACGACTGTCCAACATCCACGTCCTCGCTGGTCAGGATGCCCGCCAAGGCAGAACGACCGCACCGGCGCCGACATCCCACCGTTACACGGACGGCACCGGACCCGATGTCAGGACCATGGTGACCCGATCGAGGTGCGCGAGGCGGGAACGGCCCCAGCCGTTCGCGGTCTCCGGGGTCATCACGCTGTTGTTCCTCGCGAGCGTCTACGTGTGGACGTCGGTCCTCTCCCCCGAGGGCCGGATCGCGGCCGTCACCAGCATCGGCGTGCGGGACCACTGCGCGTCGGGCTGGGTCGTGCCGGACGCGGGCGACGCGCCGATCCCGATGGCGGGCAGGCCATCGGGGTCGGTGCTGGGCAGCGGTGGCACGGTCACCGTCACGGTGCGCGGCCTGACCGGCGGCGCGATCGTGCTCGACCAGCCGGTCGTGGAGGTGGTCAGCCGCCGCACCGCGCTGCCGGGCGTGTTCCTGCCCGTGCCGTGCGACCCCGCCCCCGTGTCCGGGGTGCTCACGGTCGACCTGGACGAGCCCACGGCGGTGCTCGGCCCCGACGGCGCTCCCGCCGACTTCCCCTACCGGGTCACCGGCACCGCGCCGGACCGCTTCGTGATCCGGCCCGTGTCGACCACCGACGACGTCGAGTGGCGGCTGCGCGTCCCGTGGCGCTCGGGGGTGGGCGCGGGTGAACTCGTGGTCGACGACGACGGGACCCCGTTGCGCACCACGGCCACGAGCGCGGCCCGGCCGTTCTGCGTGGAGCAACCGGACAGCGCGCGCTGGGTGTCCTGCGGAATCGGGTGACCCCGATCGGCCCAGGTGTGGCACGGTGAGGCGGTGTCCGATGTCGAGAAGCGCCACCAGGTCCGCCGGAACTGCACCCGCTCGCTGTCCGGCCACGAGGAGCCGACCACGCGCGAGCGGCTGGCGAGCCTGATCGCCCTGCCGGAGTCCGAGGGCTACCCGGACGTCTACGGCGTCGGCGGCCCCGTGGCCGTGCTGGAGCGGCGGGTCGCCGAGCTGCTGGACAAGCCCGCCGCGCGGTTCGTCGTCAAGGGCGTGATCGCCCAGCAGGCGGCGCTGCGGACGTGGACGGACAGCAGCCGCGTCGGCACCGTGGCGCTGCACCCGCTGAGCCACCTCGACCACGACGAGCTGGGAGCGTTCGAGCGGCTGCACCCGTTGCGCGGCATCCGCTTGGGCGGCAGGCGCGGTTTCGGCGTGGAGCACCTGGAGCAGGTCGGCGAGCCGCTAGGCGTGGTCGTCGTGGAGCTGCCGCTGCGCAACGCCGGGTTCGCGCTGCCGGAGTGGGACGACCTGGTCGCGGTGTCGCACTGGTGCCGCAAGCACGGTGTGCCGCTGCACTTCGACGGCGCGCGGCTGTGGGAGTCGGCGCCGTACTACGGGCGGGACCTTGCCGAGCTGGCCGACCTGGCGGACTCGGTGTACGTGTCGTTCTACAAAGGACTCGGCGGGCTCGCGGGCTGTGCGCTCGTCGGCTCGGAGGACTTCCTCACGCGGGCCACGCCGTGGCTGACCAGGCACGGCGCCAACGTGTACGCGAGCTACCCGTACGCGCTCGCGGCCATCGACGGGCTGAACCGGTACCTGCCGCGGATGGCGGCCTACCTCGAGCGCGCGACGACCCTGGCGGCGGCGATCGCCGAGGTCGACGGGCTGACCGTGAGCAGGCCGCAGACCAACGGGTTCCGGGTGTTCCTGCCCGGCGCGGTAGAGGCGCTGCGGGACGCGCACCTGCGGTTCGCCGAACGCACCGGCACGTGGCTGTTCCAGCGCGCCGACGAAACCGACGTGCCGGGGCTGGCCGTGGTGGAGGTGGTCGTGGGCGAGGCGACCGCGGCGTTCACCGACGCCGAGGCCGCCCGGCTGTTCGCCGACTTCCTGGCCTCAGCCGAGGGTGACCGGTAGGGCGGCGAAGCCGTACATGAACGGCGAGATCCGGTGCGCCAGCGAGGCGCGGTCCACACCGAACCCGAGTTCCGGGAAGCGGGTGAACAGCGCGGTCAACCCGATCCTGGCCTCCAGCCTGGCCAGCGCCGCGCCGACGCAGTGGTGCGGCCCGTAGCCGAACGACAGGTGCGGCGGGTCGGTCCGGGCGATCCGCAACCGGTTCGGATCGGGGTAGACCTCCGGGTCGCGGTTGCCCGCGGCGACGAGGAACCCGATCGTCGCCCCCTTCGGGATCGTGACGCCGTGCAGCTCGACCGGTTCCAGCGCGAACCGGAACACCGGCGACAGCACGACCGGCCCGGAGTGGCGCAGCAGTTCCTCCACGGCCCGGTCCGTCACGATGCCGCGCGGCTGGTCGGGGTGGTCGAGCAGCGCGACGACGGCGTTGGCGAAGAAGTTCGCCGTCGTGTCGTACGCCGCGCCGAGCAGGTTCGCCGCGACGGCCGCGACCTCGTCGTCGTCCAGCCCGTCCTCGCCGTCGGACGCCCGCAGCAGCAACGACAGCAGGTCGTCACCTGGTTGACCGCGCTTGACCTCCATCTGGCCGCGCACGTAGTCCAGCGTCGCCAGCAGTGCCGCGTTCGCGGCCTCGCGGTCCGGGCTGGTCGCCGCGTCCGACCAGCCGCGCAGCTTCTCGTGGTCGGACTGCGGCGAGCCCAGCACCGTGCCGATGGTCGTGATGGCCAGCGGGTAGCCGAACGAGCGCAGCACGTCCGGCTCGTCCTCCTCGGCCATCGCGTCCAGCAGGGTCGAGGCGGTCTCGGCGATGACCGCCTCCCACCCGGCGATGACCCGAGGGGTGAGCGTCCCGCCGACCACCCGCCGCTGCCGCGTGTGGTCCGGCGGGTCGAGCACGAACGCCCGCTCCCACCCCGTGCCGACGCCCATCGCCAGTCCCGAGGCGAGGAACCGCTCCCCCGCCGACCGGGTGTCCGCGCTGAGCCGCAGGTCCGTCGACAGCGCCCGGATGTCGTCGTGCCTGGTCAGCAGCCACAGGTCCAGGTCCGCGAACGGCAGCGCCACCTCGGCCGCGGGCCGGTTCTCCCGCAGCCACGCGAGCGTGGGGAACGGGTCGGCGTAGTACTCCATCGAGAAGAGGTCGGGCGAGAGGCTCGTCATGGCACTTCCTCCACCGTTGTCCGACCTCCGGCATAGCAGGGGTGGCGGACGGCGTTTCCGCAATCAGGCGGTTTCGCGGCGGTCGCGGGGGTAGAGGGCGGCGAGGACGAGCAGGACCGCCATCGCGAGCGCCATCCCGCCGAACGCCCACTGCGCCGCGGCCGCGTAGTCCGTGCGCACGGCGGCCATCACCTGGTCCCGCACCGCCGACGGCGCTCCACCGCTCTCGCCGCCCGCACCGGTCACGAGGTCGACGGCCTTGCGGGCGTCCGCCGCGGTCGCGCCCATGGCCTCGAAGGACGTGGTGAGCTTGGTCGTGAGCTGACTGGTGACGAGCGTGGTGAACACGGCCATGCCGAACGCGCCGCCGAAGTTCCGCATCGACTGCGACAGGGCCGTGACCTCGCCGTAAGAGGCGCCGATGGCCCGGTTCACCGCGTCCGCGCTCGCCGCGCTGAGCATGAAGCCCACGCCCGCCCCGGCCAGCGCGATGGGCCAGGTCTGCTGGTTGAAGAACGCGGAGGCGTCGAAGTCCAGGTCGGTCGCGATGGCCGCGAGCCAGCCGAACCCGGCGAGGCTGAGCGCGCCGCCGATCGCCAGCACCGGGCGGGCGCCGACGCGGTCGAACATCGACGAGCCGAACCGCGAGGCGATCACGAACCCGAGGAACAGCTTGAGGAACAGCAGGCCGGTGGCGGTCGCGGACAGCCCGAGCGACACCTGGCCGTAGACGCTGAGGAAGAAGAACACCGCGATGAACGCGACCGAGGCGACCATCGTGGCCAGGGTGGCGATGGTGAAACCGCGGTCGCGGAACACCCTCAGGTTCACCAGCGGCTCGTGGGTGGTCAGCTCGTACCGGGCGAACGCGGCCAGGAACACGACGCCGCCGACCAGCGCGGCGAGCACACCGGGGGACGTCCAGCCCCACCCGCTGGCCTGCTGCAACCCGAACACCAGCAGGCCCATGCCCAGCGCGACCAGCACGGCGCCGATCCAGTCGATGCGCTCGGCGCGCCGGGGCGAGGGAGCCGCGGAGAGCCAGACGACGACCATCGCGGCGACCGCGATCGGCACGTTGACCCAGAAGATCGAGCGCCACGTCCACGCCGCGAGGTAGCCGCCCGCGATCGGGCCGACGGACGTCATCGCGCCGGTGATCGCGAAGAACATCGCCATCGCCTTGCCCCGGCTCTCGCGGGGGAAGCTCTGCACCAGGATGCCGATGGCGGCGGGGAACATGATCGCGCCGCTCACGCCCTGGAGCACCCGCGCGCCGACCAGCCACGCCTCGGCGAGGTCGCCCGCCGGTGCCAGGCCGCACAGCAGCGACGTGACGCCGAACGCGGCGGTGCCGATAAGGACCATCCGCTTGTGGCCGAAGACGTCCGCGAGTCTGCCGCCGAGCAGGAAGGCCGCCGCCGTGGCCAGCAGGTAGGCGTTGACGGCCCACTGGATGCCGTCGTGGGTGAGGCCCAGCTGGCTTTGGATCGTCGGCGCGGACAGCGCCACGATCGTCTGGTCGATGGTGGTCATCGACACCGCGAGGATCAGGCCGACGAGCGTGCGAACGCCCGCCTTGCCGGTGGTGCCGCTGGTCAGGGCGGTCATGGGAGGCACTCCGTTTCACATGTCAGTAGTGACAGGTGGAAGTTAGACGTTCCTACTCAGACATGTCAAGGATGGACTATGCTCGTGCCGTGAGCCTCAAACACGCGACCCTTGGCCTGCTGACCTACGGACCCGCGAGCGGGTACGACCTGCTCCAGTCGTTCCGGGAATCCCTCGCGAACGTGTGGCCCGCCACGCAGAGCCAGCTCTACGGCGAGCTGGGCAAACTGGCCGACGCCGGTCTCGTCACGGTCGCCGCCGAGGGCCCGCGCGGCCGCAAGGAGTACGCGATCACGCCCGAGGGCCGGGCCGAGCTGCGGCACTGGCTCGGGGAGGTCCCGCCCGCGCCGAACCGGCGCAGCGAGGTGCTGCTGCGGGTGTTCTTCCTGGGGATGCTGACCCCGCGGGAGGCGGAGGACTACCTGCGGGGACGCGCGGCCGTCGCCGTCGACCTGCGGACCGAGCTGAGCGAGCTGGCCAAGACGATCAACCCGGAGAGCGGCCCGCTGGCCGTGTACGGGCGGCTCGCGCTGGAGTGGGCACTGCGGTACGCGGCGATGCAGGAGGAGTGGGCGACCTGGGCCGTCGAGGAGGTCCGCCGCGCCCACCAGGGGGCCGAGTAGCTCAGCCGGTGAGCACCTCGACCGTGCCGCGACCGCCGTCGACGCGCACGCGGTCGCCGGTGCGCAGCCGGAGCGTCGCGTTGCCGGTGCCGACGACGGCCGGGATGCCCAGTTCGCGCGCCACGATCGCCGCGTGCGAGAGGGGCGCGCCGATGTCGGTGACCACGGCCGCCGCGCGCGGGAACAGGGGCGTCCAGCCGATGTTGGTCACGGTGGTCACCAGGACCTCGCCGGTCTCCAGCGCGTCGCCGTCGGCCACCGACGCCACGACCCGCACCACGCCCTCGACGATCCCGGCCGCGCCGGGGAAGCCGGTGACCGCGTCGCCGAGCGGCGCCACGTCGCGGGTCTCGTCGAACACGTCCACGCGGCGGTCCGGCGAGGCGGCCCAGCGGAACGGGTCGAAGTGGCCGCGCACCAGCGTGGGGTACGGCGGCAGGGCGGCGTAGCGCCGGTGGGTCTCGCGGCGGGCCGCGACCCGGTCCAGCGGCGTCCGGTCGCCGTCCAGCACGGTGAGCAGTTCGGTCGCGGACAGGAAGAACACGTCGTCGCCCACGCCGGTCACCTCGCCCGCGCGCAGGAAGAACGCCCGAAGCACCCAGAACGCGCGGATCACCTCGGACCGCCCGGCCTCCCGACCCCGTGCGGCCTCGCCCGCGCGGGCCATGCGCTTCTCCAGCGTGGCGACCTTGCGCGGGTGCCGGGCGCGGAAGCGGTCCAGCGCCTCGGCGCGGGCCTGTCGCTGCCGATCCAGCAGCGTGCGCACGTCGGTCACCGCGCCCCGCACGCCCTCGATCTCCCGGTCGAGCCACGCCGGGTCCTCGGCGGGCCGCGGCACGGACACCTCGAACTCGTCCGGGCAGCGGTGGCCCCAGTCGCGGACGTAGTCCTCGCGGCTGATCTCGCCGCGCGCCACCTGGTCCAGCCCCACCACCGGCCCGAGGCTGGCCAGCGGACCGGCGGTCGTGTGCAGGCCGGTCAACAGCGCGGTGGCGTCGCTCTCGTCCACGAGCTTGAGCAGCCACGGCCGGATCCGCACGAGCCCCGCGCCGTCCAGCCTCGCCCCCGCCGCGAGCATCCGGCTGGTGTCGCGCAGCAGCGGGTCGACCTCCGCGCGCCACACCGTCGTCAGGTCGGTGGCCGTCGCGAGCCGCCGCCGCAGGTCGTCCGACCGCCGCCGGGCGTTCGCCACGAGCGCGGGCAGGTCCTTCTGGTACGGCCGGATCCGGCGCAGGAACCCCACGGCGGTCGGCAGCATGTCCCGCAGCACCTGCCATCGGCTCATCGGCAGGTGGGGAATGTCCACATCGGTCGGAAAGCGGCCGAAAGCCTGTTCCATGGCACGCTTCGCGAAGTTCTCGATGCCCATCGCGGCGCTCGCGGCCGTGGCCAGGCTGAGGTTCAGGTAGAACCGGCCGCCGATGTTGCCGTCGATCCGGTGCCGCCCGATCCTCGGCACCGACATCACCTCGGACATGAAGACCTCCACCAACGACCAGGTCGCGGGAGTCATCACGCTCGGGATCGCCTCACCGAGGTTCGCGCACGTCCACAGGTAGTCGCCGCCGAGGCTGTCGTTCCACTCCTCGTGCGCCGCCACGGTGATCGGCCGGGCCTGCACGACGAAGACCGTCCCGTCGTGCTCCGCCCACTCGACGTCCATCGGCCGCCCGTACAGGTCCTCGATCCGCCTGCCGAGCACGCCGAGTTCCCGCGCGGTGCCGTCGTCCAGCACCCGGTCCCCGTGCCGTTCGGTGATCCCGTGCTCGTCCAGCACGACCACCTCCGGGTCGGCGTCGCCGGACACCAGCGCCTCGCCGAGCCCGCGCACGGCGTTGACGACCATCCGGTCCCGCGCGCCGGTCACCGGGTCGGCGGTGAACAGGACGCCCGCGACCGACGCCGGGACCATCCGCTGCACGACGACGGCGATGGCCACGTCGTCCGGTGCGACGCCGTGGCGGGCGCGGTAGTCGACCGCGCGCTCCGTCCACAGCGAGGCCCAGCAGCGCTTGACCGCGTCGAGCACCTCGGCCGTGCCGGTGACGTCGAGGACCGTGTCCTGCTGGCCCGCGAAGGAGGCGTCCGGCAGGTCTTCGGCCGTGGCCGACGAGCGGACCGCGACGGCTCCCCCGCCCAGCGCCTCGTACGCGTCGGCGATGCCGCTCGCGAGGGCGGGCGGCAGGTCGTGCGCGGCGAACAGGGCGGCGACCTCCCGGTGCGACGCGCCCGCGATGCGCGCGGCCAGGCCGTTCTCGGCCACGAACGCGCGGTAGGCCGCGGTGGTGACGTGGAAGCCCGGCGGCACCGGCAGTCCCGCTGCGGAGAGCTTCGCCAGCGACTCGCCCTTGCCGCCGACGGTGAGCAGGTCGGCGGCCGGGTCGGCCAGGTCCAGGATCATCGGGTCTCCCCCAGCGCTTCGGCCAGTTCGCGGTTCGCGACGGCGAAAGCGGTCTCGAAGTAGGCGTCGGTCGCGCGGTCGAGCGCGGCGGGGTCGTCGCCGTCGGTCAGGCCGAGCGTGCGGACGATCGTGTCGGCGATCAGGTCCGCCTGCTCGGCCGCGGACAGCCGCACGTCCTCCGGCATCAGCGACGCCGTGGTCAGCACGCCGAGGTAGGCCGCGTTGACCAGGGTGATCTGCGCGCGCTCGTCCCACTCGCCGCCGATCGCGCCGTGCTCCCGCAGCGTGTCCAGGTAGTCGGTGAACGACGACCGCCAGCCGGTACCGGCCCGCATCCGCTCGGCCAGCCGCCCCAGCACCCCGAGGTCGTTGAGCAGCACGGCCCGCAGCAGCGGCCTGCTCAGCAGCGCCGCGGCCAGGTGCCGGAACAGCGCTCGCGGCCCCGGCCGTTCCGCCAGCCCGTCGCGCACCGCCTCCAGCATCAGCACCCGCTCCCGCCGCAGCACGGCGACGAACAGCGCCTCCCTGGTCTTCCAGTGCAGGTAGACCGTCCCCTTGGCGATGCCCGCTGCCCGCGCGACGTCCTCGACGGTGGTCTTGTCGTAGCCCCACCGCTCGATCAGCCCGCCGGCCGCCGCCAGCACCGCGTCCGCTCGCGCCCGACGTCCCTCGACGTCGTCAGTCCGCACCCGTCGTCCCGCCACCCGGCCAGCATCCCCCTAGTTGACCAGATCGGCAAATCCGGTCAACTGGTCAGACTGGACCAATCCCACCCCAGGGCGACCGCTACGTACGGCGAAGACGGACGGTTCAAAAGTGAGTGGAATTCTTTTTCCCCACCAGGACGAGTTATTTCGCAATATTGCGGACGCCATTCTTCGACAACCCCGATAAAACCGCCCACTGCCAGCAGTTTTGCCGATCAGGCAGGCAGGCCGAAGAGGACAGTGCAGACAACCCGTTGCGGCGCAACCGTTTCCCGCCCGTGGACCGGTCGGTCTGTCCCAGTGGACAGTAAAAGGAAATCTCGTCTCAACAGGACCAATCCCGGCCGACTACCCCCTACATTGGCAGCGATCGGTTTCCCCACCCTTGGAGAACTGCTGATGATTTCCGCACGTCGTTCCAGCACCAGGCTCACGGCCGCCGCCGTGGCGGTAGCGGGTGGCCTGATCGCGCTGGCGCCCGCCGCCGCGCACGCCACCCCCGCTCTCACGGCGCCGACGGTGCCCGCGGAGCTCGCGGTGCCCGCCGGGAACCACGTCACCGCCCGCTACGACGCCGTCGGGTACCAGGTCTACGAGTGCAGCACCGCCGGCGCGTGGACGCTGCACGCCCCGAGGGCGCGGCTCTCCACGAGAGGCGACGTCGGCGTCCACTTCGGCGGAGTCGACGCGAACCTGCCCGCGGGCCCGTACTGGCAGTCGCTCCGCGACGGCAGCCGCGTGCACGGCGGCGGCGCGGTCAGCGCGACCAACACCGGCGCCATCCCGCTGCTCCGCCTGACCGGCCTCGACAGCTCCGGCACCGGCGTGTTCGCGGGCGTCACGTACATCCACCGCCTCAACACCGTCGGCGGCGTCGCCCCCACCACCTCGTGCGACCCGGCCGACAAGACGTTCAAGAACGTCTACTACAGCGCGACTTACTACTTCTACAAGAAGGACTGACGAGCGCTGAAAGACCAGGGCCCGCCCCGAAACCTCGGGG
This sequence comes from Umezawaea sp. NPDC059074, assembly GCF_042738955.1. Classification (NCBI taxonomy): domain Bacteria; kingdom Bacillati; phylum Actinomycetota; class Actinomycetes; order Pseudonocardiales; family Pseudonocardiaceae; genus Umezawaea; species Umezawaea sp. NPDC059074. The sequence goes on along the minus strand of NZ_JBHYHC010000116.1, from coordinate 14,038 downwards.
CGGGCCCTTCGTCGTCAGGTCTGCGGGGGCAGGTCGGGCCCGGTCGTGCCGAGCTGTTCGGCGGCGATCACCTGCGGGACCGGCCAGGTGACGCCGGGCGGCGGCCAGTGTTGGCCGGTTTTCGCCAAGAAGTCGACCGGGGGCTCGTAGAGCGGCGGCTGGGTGCCGTCCGGGATCATGCTCTCCCAGTGGACGCCCGCCGTGCGGTCCGCGAACTCCTTCTTCATCGCCGCCAGCACGTCCGGCTGCGTCAGCAGGTCGACGGCCGTGGCCGCGAGGTACTTCGCCGCGGACAGCATGGCCTGGTGGCCGATGTTCGTCGCGGCGCTCGCCGTGACCGCCCAGTTGTGGTTGGGCACGCCCGGCGGGAACGTCGCCACCAGCACGGTGACCTTGGGCGTCTTCCAGCTCACGTCGGCCGCGTCGGTCGACGGGCCGCCGAGGAACGCGGGCGCGGGCGGCGTGAGCGGCACCAGCGTGGTCGGCATGCCCACTTCCGGCTTGCCCAACGACTTCTGCAACGTCTTGGCGAACGCGTGGTCCTCGGCGGTGAACGCGGGCGGACCGATCTTCACCATGTTGTCGTTCGCCAACTCGGCCCCGACCTTGTTGCCCAGGGAGTTCCACGTGGCCGCGTGGAACTTGTGCAGCAGCTTGGTCTGGCTGGCCTGCGCGGCGGCTTTGGCGCACTCGACGATCTTGTCGTAGAGCACCTTCACCCGCGCCGGGCTGCCCTCCCTGATGAAGAACCAGATCGAGCACATGTCGGGCGTGACGTTCGGCGCGCCGCCGCCGTTGATGATCGCGTAGTGGAACCGGCCGGACGCGGCGACGTTCTTCTCCCGCAGGTACTCCGACATCGTGGCCATCAGCAGCGCCCCGTCGAGGCCGCTCTTGTTGCCCAGCGGGGTGCCGCCGTGGCCCGCCGCGCCGAGGAACGTGAATGTCGCCGACGCCAGCGCGCTGGTCGTGCCCCACGTGGCGAGCGTGGCGTTGAGCGGGTGCCAGTCCAGGTAGGCGTCCAGGCCGTCGTACACGCCCGCCTTCACGCCGTAGGCCTTGCCCACCAGCTGTTCCTCGCCGGTCGAGCCGAACACCTTCAGCGTGCCGGGCAGGGTGTTCGCCTTCATGGCCTTCGCGACCGCGAGGGCCGCGCCCACCGAGCCCGCGCCCAGCACGTTGTGCGCGTCGCCGTGGCCCGCACCGTACGTGGGCCCGTACGCGTCGTAGTTGTAGACCAGCGGATCGTGACCGCCCGCCGCGCGCTTCTGCGACAGCCCGGGCAGCGCGTCGTACTCGACGTTGAACCCGAGCACCGGTCCGCCCGACCCGTAAGTGGCGGTGAAAGCCGCCGGAAAACCGCCCGACCCCCATTGCACGGAGAATCCGTTCGCCTGGAGCAGGTCGGCGACGGCGGTCGACGAACGCCATTCCCGCAGCGACAATTCCGCGTGTTCCCAGATGCTGTCGTTCAGCCCTTTGAGCACGCCCGCGTTGCCGTCGATCCAGGCGAGCGAGGCCGCCTTCGCCGGGCTGTCCTTGGCCAGACCCGTTGGTGTGCGGTAGTTCTCGGGCGTGACGCCGGTCTTGTCCTCGTACGCGAGCGTCGCCCCCAGCACCGGGTCGGCGGCGAGCATCGAGGCGGCGGTGGCGGTGCCGGTCAACCCGAACAACTGCAGCACACGTCGACGTCCGAGATCGTGGTTGGTCACCGGTCACATTCCCCTTCATTCGGCAAAACCGAATTCATGCGATCATGATCGATCCTATCCACGGCGACTCGCGGAATGACAAGACCGTCTCAATAGCACATTTCTCAATTCACGCGGACTTCACGGGACATGCGCTTGCTCACATCCTCGCCGCACCCGTTGACAACGGGGCAGTGCGCGTGGGTCTTTCGGGCAGAGTTCGCCCACTACCGCGCGGTACTGTGCTGGACTCGGTGCCGTACCGGACCAAGGAGGCACCCGATGTCACCCCTTCCACTGCGCCGCAACGACTTGCCGGACGCCGACATGGGGCACGCGCTGACCTGGTACCGGGATCAGATGGGCTGGGACGTCCGGCTGGTCGACGGCGCGCCGAACCTGTCGTTGACGCACGGGATGACCGGTTTCCTGTTCCCCTGGTCCTGGTTCCCCGCCGCGGCGGCGCTCATGTCCACAATGGACGTCCAGGGTCCGGTCGTCGGCTTCCTCGACGAGGTCGAGCCGAAGGCGGTCGCGCTGGCCGACACCAACGACTGCGTGTTCAGCCAGGCGCAGATGCCGCCCGGCGTCACGCTGCTGCGCACCCCCGGTCTCGTGCCGCTGCCGCCGAAGACCGGGTCCCGCTGGCTGATCGAGCCGCACAACGAGCGCCGCTGGCTGCCGTCCGCGACCGCCGTGCTGGCGGTGCTGGCGTCCGCGACCCAGGCCTCCCCCGGCCCGCGCCCCCGCAGGCCGTTGCCCTACCGGCAGCTCCAGACCGCCCGCCGCTAGGCGAACGCCTGGGTGCCCAGCACCCGCAGCAGGTCGAGCCGCTCGGCGCTGCCGGTGCCGGGCTGCGGGCGAAGCGAGACGAGCCGCAACCCGGTGTCCGGGCTGAGGATCATGTCGCACTGCATCTCCAGCACCCCGACGGCCGGGTGCACGTAGGTCTTGCGGCTCGACCGCAGCGGACGCACCTCGTGCAGCTCCCAGACCGCCCGGAACTCCGCGCTGGCCTCCAGCAGGTCGGCGACGAGCGCGGCGGACACCGGGTCCTTGCCGCGGCGGACCACCGACGCCCGCAGGTCGGCCACGTACCCGCGCCCGAGCTTCTCGTGCTCGGCGGGCAGGTAGACGTCGCGGCTCGTGGGATCGGTGAACCACCGCCACACCGTGTTGTCCTCGCGCCCCGCCGTGCCCGTCATCGGCCCGAACAGCGCCGCCCCCAACGGGTTCTGCGCGAGGACGGTCGTCAGGTCGTCGCACACGATGGCGGGCACGGTCGTCAGCGCGTCCAGCACGTGCATCAGGCCGGGGTCGACGTACCCGCTCGGCACGTGCGCGACCGGCGGCGGGTACCCCGCCAGCACGTACAGGTGATCCCGTTCGTCGGTCGACAACCGCAACGCCCGCGCCAGGCACGCCACCAGCGGCTCCGACGGGTGCGGCCCCCGCGCCTGCTCCAGCCGCTCGTAGTAGTCCGTCGACATGCTCGCCAGCAGCGCCACCTCCTCGCGCCGCAGCCCCGGCGTCCGCCGCCGCGCGCCGGGCACGAGCCCCACGTCGGCGGGCCTGAGCGCCTCCCGGCGCACACGGAGGAACGAGGCGAGCTCGGCGCGGTCCATGCCCCGATCGTCCCAGGAAACCGCGCCGCTATCCCCGGACTACCAGTCCCCCGATAGGGGTCAGCCCGAGATGGCGACCTCGGCCTCGATCTCGACCGGGATGCCGAACGGCAGTTCCGCCACGCCGATGGCCGACCGGGCGTGGCTGCCCGCGTCCGGGCCCCAGAGCTGGAGGATCAGGTCGGAGAAGCCGTTGATCACGGCGGGGGCGGTGCCGAAGCCCGGTGAGGCGGCCACCATGCCGAACACCCGCAGCCACGCCGTGACGCGGTCGAGGTTGCCGAGTTCCCGTTGCAGGCTGGCCAGCACCGCCAACGCCGTCAGCTTGGCCGCGAAGTAGCCCTGTTCGGGCGTGACGTCGGCGTCGATCTTGCCGAACGGGCCCGCGAGCGTGCCGTCGGAGTTCAGCGGGCCGTGGCCCGAGACGTACGCCCGATTCCCGTGGACCCGGACCCAGGGGAACGGCAGGAACACGCCGGGTGGCAGCCTCAGCTGCTCCGGCAGCAGCAGGCCGAGTTCCGCGAGCTTGTACTCGATGCGCACCGACCGAGGCTAACCCTCCCGGTCGCGGTCCTCCAGGTATCGGGTGTGATCGGCCTGCCGCTGGGCGTCGGCGTCGTGGAAGCGCTCGGCCGTGCGCACGACGTCGGCCTCGATCAGGTCGAGCTGGCGCAGGAGTTCGGCGTCGGACTTCTTCGCGGCGACGTACCACCACGGCAGGTTCAGGAAGTTCTGCACGGACAGCGGCAGGTCCGTGCCGATCACCCTGGTGACGGTGTGCAGGGCGTCCGGGTCCGCGCGCAGCTCGCGCGGCCGGTCCAGCAGGCCGCGCAGCACGTCCGCCACGCGCTCCAGGCGCGGTTCCACGCCGAGGGGCACCCGGCTCTCCGCGACCCTCTTGACGAGGGCGTCCAGGTCGCGGCGCAACCGGGACGCCTCCTCCGTCGGATCGGTCACCAGGACCACCCGGTCCGGCGGCGCGAGCAGCGCGCCCGCCGCGTACAGCGCCGCGACCACGGTCGGCCAGAACGGGCCCGCGAGACCGGCGAAGTACAGGCCCAGCCCGAGCAGGCCGCCGAGGCAGCCGACGATGTTCCGGGTCGAGCCCAGGTACCTACTGATAGCCACGGATCTCCTTGAACGCCTCCGCGAGCGTCCGGCTGCGCGCGTCGAACACCTTGCCGCCGCTCTGGGCCGCGACCTGGTTCATCTCGTCGTTGGCGCTCTCCCCGAACAGCACGGGGAAGATCGGCACGCCCCGCAGCGTCGGGTCGAGTCCGTTGTGGAACGCGGTGAAGTCGCCGAAGCCGTCGCCGGAGGTGTTCTCGCCGTCGGTCATCAGCACGATGGAGGTGAACCGGTCCGGATCGGTCACGGCTTGGGCGCGCAGGACGGTGTAGGCCTCCTTCAGGCTGCTGTAGATCGCCGTGCCGCCGCCGGACTCCAGGCTCGACGCGGCGTCCTTGATCCGGGCCAGGTCGGCGTCGCCGGTCACGGTGAACTCCTGCGGCGGGTGCGGCGAACTGGCGAACGGCAGCAGCGTGACCTGCTCGCGGCCGTGGAACTTGCTGAACTTCCCGGACAACGAGGTGTCCGCGCCGGTCAGCCCGACCACGGCCGCCCGGAGGCCGTCGATCCGCTCGCCCTCCATCGACCCGGACGTGTCCAGCACGTACAGCGTGCGCGACGGCCTGCGGAGCTGGTCGAAGTACGCGGTGATCAGCCCGTCCACGGCCGCGCCGCTGGCCGGGAACGGCAGCTCCACCAGGTCGCGGACCGCGAACCGGGCGTCGAGCTGGACCTCGGGGCTGGCCGGACGGCGGCCGGTCAGCTCGGAGATCCGGCGCTGCGCGTCGGGCGAGCGCAGGTGCTCGGTCAGCCGGTCGTACGCCCCGCGCGCGTCGGTCCCGGCGGAGCCGAGCAGCGTCAGCGGGTAGTCGGCGGTGACGACACCGTCGTTGGGGTAGATCAGCGTCAACGGCTCGGGCAGCGCGTTCGCCGCGTTGAGCGAGAGCAGCACCGACTCGTAGTTGACCAGCCCGTCGACCTTCACGCCGGGGTCCTGCCCGCGCGCCCGCCGCTGGTAGGCGTCCGACAGCCAGCCGGACGAGCCCGCGGACAGCGTCTGCGCGGAGAAGAAGTCCTTGAGGCGCGGCGCGACCGAGGAGATCGCCGCGGCGTCGAGTGCCGTCCCGCCGCCGGTCAACGCGGACGCGATGCCCACCAGCGCGGAGAACCCCGAGTTCGACGTGGACGGGTCGGTCATGCCGTAGGTGAACCGCTTCTGCCCGGCGGCCTCGGCGATCTCGGCCCAGCCGACGCGCTTGGCGTCCCAGCCCAGCTCCTTCGCCTTCGAGGCCGTCAGGCCGAGCACGACCGGGGAGTTCATCACCTTGGTCGGCTTGCCGAGCCGCTTCGCCGCGTCCGGCAGGAGTTCGAGATACCGGTTGGAGGAGAACCAGACGGCGTCGTAACCCTGCTCGGCGCTGCGGTTGGCGACGCTCTCGGCGCCGTCGAGGGTGCCGGTGAAGGTGAACTTGACCGTGACGCCGGTGGCCTTGGCGGCCTCGTCCAGCACGGGTTGCAGGTCGGCCAGCTCGCTGCCCGCGAGCACCCGCAGCACACCGGGCTGGGGGTCGCCGAGCGGCGCTCCGGCGGGCGGGTCGGAGGAACACCCGGCCAGCAGCGCGAAGGCGACTGCTCCGACCAGGACACGACGGGTCATGCGGGCTCCTCGGTGGTGCGCACGCGGGTCAGGTGGTCGTGGGCGCGCCGGATCTCGTCGTCCAGCGCGGAGACGGTGCCCGCCATGTTCTCGGCGGCACGGGCCTTGAAGGTGTCGATGGCGTCGATGGTCGCGTAGACCTGGTCGAACGACGTGCGGATCGCGTCCACGCCGACCGCCGGTGTGGAGGCGATCCGCTGGATGTCGGTGCCCTGCAACGAGAGCAGGTCCGCGTTGGCGCGCAGCAGGCCGTCGGTCAGCCCGCGCACGGCGTCGATCTGGTCGACCACCTCGCGCTGGTCGGCGAGCGCGGCGGCGACGACCATGCCGATCCGCAGCGCCGTGACCGTGGTGCCCACGGCCCGGTCGACGCCCTTGATCAGCTCGTCGTTGCCGCGCCGGATGACGTCGAGCGCCAGGTACCCCTGCGCGCAGACGGCCAGCTGCGTCAACAGGTCCTGGTGCCGCTGCCGCACCGGGTACAGCACGTCGGCGCGCAGCGAGGTGGCGCGCTGGGGGTCGGACAGCTCGACGATCCGGGCCTGCTGGTCGACCGCCTCGTCCATCGCGGACACCAGCAGCGCGTCGGAGGACAGCCGGGTCATGACGGCCCAGAGCCGTTCCCGCTCGCCGCGGACGGCCGCGTTGTCCCGCCGCAGCTCGTCCTGCCCGCCGCGCAACTTCAGCACGACGGCGTTCAGCGGCGCGTCCGCCGCCCGGAACCGGGCGAGCAGCCCGCGCGCGGAGTTCCCCAGCGGGATCAGGCCCAGCACCTTGCGCCCGGTGAGCTTGCGCAGGTCCTTGGGGTCCAGTTCGCGGACGGTGCGGCGCAGCTCGTTCAGCCCGCCGGTCACCCGCGCCTGCCCGCCGGGAGCGGCCAGGGCGGCCAGCGACCGGTCCAGCAGCCTGCCCGCGACCTGCGCGGCGGCCCGCATGTCCGCCTCGCCGAGCACGAGCACCCGGTCCAGCAGCACGGGGAACTCCGGCGAGTGGACGTCCACAGCGGACAGTTCCGCGACGAACTCCTCGGCCCTGCGGGCGGATTCCCGGCGCGCGGCGTCGTCGACCGGGATCAGCCCGGCGGCTCGCTCGACCGGGACCGGGGCCACCGGTTCCGGCGCGGTCAGCACGAAGTCGGCGTCCACGTCAGTACAACTTCCCGATCGCTTCGAGCATCCGTTCCAGCGTCTCGTAGGACGGCGGCTCGACCACGTCGACCACGGTCTCGGGCACGGCCACCCCGTGCTCCTTCACGACCTGGTCGAAGTACCTCGGGTCGGCGGTGCGGAACCCGAAGGTGGCGGCCAGCTTCCCGAGGTCCGCGTCGGTGGTCAGCAGCTCGCCGACCTTGTCTCCGCTCGGTCGCAGCGGCACGAGGGTGTGCTTGGACAGCACGGTCGGCGACGGGTAGAGCAGCGTCATCCCCGGCCGGATCGTGGAGTCCCCGCGCACCACCCGGTCCACGAACTGCGCCTCGTAGGCGAGCACCATCGGCGTCTTGCCCATCCCGGTGGACAGGTAGTCCTCGAACGGCCCGTCGCTGGTGCTCTGCGTGTAGCCCTGCTCCAGGAACAGCTTCCCGACGGCGGGCAGCACCTTCGCCTCGGCCTCCGGCGAGGCGACCACGCCCCCGTTGGCGACGAACGACGTGATCGCCAGGTACATCGCCGCGGAGTTGGAGTCACGCGGGTCGGTGGTCGTGACCAGCACGTTCTTCCGCGCCGGGTACGCCGTGTTGCCCGGCAGCTGGTCCCACCGGGTCTCCGCGGCGGTCAGCTCCAGGTACTTGGCCACGTCGAACACCTGTCCCGGCCGCACCACGCCCTGCGCGGTCAGCAGGGACACGATCGGGTCGAAGGTGGCGATCACCATCGGTGACGAGAAGGGCGCGTACGTGCGGCCCGCGCCGCGGGCGCGCTGGATCTGCTCGGCGGCCGGGGCACTGGACGGGAACGCGAAGTCGTAGCGGTTCAGGTCGACGGAGTTCGCGATCTGCCGCGACCCGGCCGGGTCGACCTCGACCTTCAGCCCGTGCCGCGCGAACGCGTCGCGCACCCGCTGGTCGGCGAAGAACGCGAGCTTCTCCGAGCCGATCACCCCGCGCACGGTCTCCAGGTCGGGCGAGGCCGCCTCGCCCGACCGGCCGCGCACGACCGCGAACACCACGCCCACCAGCAGGACCACCGCGAGGGCGATACCCCACAAGCGCTTCACCCGTGCCACCCCGTGAGAGTCGTTCACTGTTCGGATCATCCGTCAGTGGGACGCACTCCAGTGGCACTCGGTCGCAACTCGTGACGTGAACAGTGGGTGAACGCGCCGAGGTCAGGCGCCGAGGGCGGCGACCACGTCCTTGGAGGTGACCGGCAGCGAGAACATCGGGTAGTCGTAGGCGATCGCGTTGTCGTGCTCGGCCTGGGACGTGGCCGCCACGCAGTCGGTGAGCGTGATCACCCGGTAGCCGTTCTCGTACCCGGTGCGCATGGTCGACTCGACGCAGCAGTTCGTCAGGAACCCGCCGAGCACGATGGTGGTGATCCCCTTGCTCCGCAGGATGAAGTCGATGTTCGTGCTGGCGAACGTGTCCAGCCCGCGCTTGCCCTCGATCACGATGTCGCCGTCCTGCGGCGCCACGTCCTCGACGATCGCCGCGCCCCAGCCGCCCTTGACGAACGCGTTGCCGTCGACGACGCCCTTGAGGATGCCGTACGGGTGCGACAAGATCTCGTGGTAGCCGGCGGCGAACGTGATCGGCGCGTGCATGATCGTCGCGCCCGCGCGGCGGGCGGCGTCGACCAGCTCGACCGTGTTCGCCAGCATCCCGGTGGAGTCCATCACCTCCGAGACCGCGCCGTGCAGCACGCCGCCCTCGGTGGTGAAGTCGTTCTGGTACTCGATGAGCACCACGGCGGTGGTCTTCGGGTCGAGCCGCAACGCCTCGGTCATCAGGTGCACCCGTTCCTTCGTCGTCCGTCGAACCGCCATCGAACAGCGCTCGCCGCACGTCGGCAATACGGAGTGCGGGCGGTTCCGCGCGCGGACGGGTGAACCGGCTTTTGTCGGACCCCGGTGTTAGCGTCCGAACATGACCAGGTCAGCGGGGTGTCGAGCGGTGGAAGTGGGCGCGGCGGGGCGGGGCGACGCCGTCCCGGCGCTCGTCTTCTACCCGACCGGGGAGCCGGAGCGGACCGAGGCGCTCGGGCCGTTCCCGGTCGAGGTCGCGCTGGACGCCGCCCCCGATCCGGGCGTCCACCCGCTGGTCGTCATCTCCCACGGCACGGGCGGCTCGCACCTGCTCTACCGAGACCTCGCCGCGCACCTCGCGCGCGCCGGGTACGTCGTGGCGGTGCCGGAACACCCGTTCAACAACCGCCACGACAACCAGCTCGGTGGCACAGCCGAGATCCTCGCGAACCGCCCGAAGCACGTCCGGCAGGTCGTCGACTGGGCCTCCGAGGAGTTCGACATCGGTCAGGTCGCGGTCGTCGGCCACTCCCTCGGCGGGTACACGGCGCTCGCGGTCGCGGGCGGCAAGCCCACCGCGTTCCCGCACGAGACCCCGGACCGGCTGCCGCACCCCGTGGAGGTCGACCCGGACGACCGGGTGGGCGCGATCGTGCTGCTCGCCCCCGCCACGCCGTGGTTCGCGGAGGAGGGCGCGCTGGCCGAGGTCGCCGTGCCGGTCCTGCTGCTGAGCGCCGAGCACGACGAGCACACGCCGCCGTGGCACGCCGAGCTCGTCGTCGACGCCCTCCCGCACACGGAGCACCGGAAGGTACTCGGCGCGGGCCACTACTCGTTCCTCACGCCGTTCCCCGAGCACCTGACCAGCCCGACGTTCCCGCCGTCGCAGGACCCGGAGGGCTTCGACCGCCGCGCGTTCCACGAGGAGCTGAACGCCGAGGTGCTCGACTTCCTGCACCGCGCGTTCTCCCGGTAGACCACTTGTCCCACTGGTACAACACCGGCGCCGCAGCGGGTTCCGCGCGACGGACGGTGACGCGGCGATCACTGGGGGAAGCGGTTTCCCTTGCGGGCAAAGAGGTCGGACCTGCCACCGGCTTGGTTCACCGGCTGAACCAACCGCTAGTTGGCCAGCAGTTCCCGCATCGCGCGGCGGGCCGAGGTGGACCGCGACTTCACCGTCCCGATGGGCAGGTCCAGCGTGTCCGCGGCCTCGGCCATGCTGCTGCCGCGCAGGTACACCTCCACCAGCACCTCCCGGTGCTCCGGCCGCAACCGCACGAGGGCGTCGCGGACCGTCACACCGTCCACGACGGACTTGGCGTGGTCGCCGGGGGCCTGTGCCTCGTGCGTCACACCGTCCGGCGTGATGGACACCTCGTGCGGGCGCACCTTCCTGCGCCGGGAGAGGTCGATCACGATGTTGGTCGCGGTGGTGAGCAGCCAGCCGCGCACCGATCCCTTGCCGTTGGCCAGGGCCTCGCTGTGCTGCCACGCGCGCACCAGGGTCTCCTGCGTCACGTCCTCGGCCGCGGCTCTGTCCCTGGTCAGGCTGGTGGTGTGGGCCAGGATCGCACCCACGTGCTCGGAGTAGAGCTGGCGGACCAGCGCATCGGCCCCGGCGCGTCGCGACGTCACGGTTCTCCCCTGTGTAGTCCGTCGACGGCCGGCAGACGTGCCGGTGTTCGACGGCGTTTCTCACCCCTGGAACAGGTGGTTCTCGTCCCCGAGGAACGACGTGCGGACAGATCCGCGGCCAATGCGTATCCGGGGCGCGTCGGGCCGCTCCTGTGTCGGAGAAGGCCAACCACTGCTCGCAAACCGTAATTCGCCCGACTTGATGACCAATGACTAAAGTGTGACCACGTGCTCCCCCGCGGGGGAGCCACCTACCGCGGCGGAGCGAAGTTGTTCCCAGAACCCTCTCGAAGCAGTCTGCGACTGGCCGTGCTCGGTCCTCTTCGCGCCTGGCTCGACGGTGTCGAGGTGGAACTGGGGCCACCTCAACAACGTTCGGTCCTGGCACTACTCCTCGCCCACGGCGGACAACCCGTGAGCGTGGCGTCACTCGTGGACGCCCTGTGGGGCGAAGACCATCCGGGCAGCGCGGTCAACCTCTTGCACCGGTACGTCGGTTCCTTGCGCAGAGCGCTGGAACCCGAGCTGGGCCACCGGGAAACGGGCCGGTGGCTGATCAGGGGCGCGGGCGGCTACCGCTTCACCACCGACGCCGCGACCCTCGACCTCCTGCGCTTCCGCGACCTCATGGGGAAAGCGCGTTCCGAGCGCGACGCCGGTTCGGAACGCCAGGCGGTGCACACGTTCGCCGAAGCCCTCGCGCTGTGGGACGGTCCCGTCGCGGCGAACACCCCGGCCCCCGTCCGCTCGCACGCGGTGTTCACCGCGCTGGAACGCGAGCACGTGGCGGCCGTCAACGAGGCCACCGACCTGGCGCTGCGCTGCGGTCTGCCGAAACCGGTGCTCGTACCGTTGCAGTGGGTGACGTCGCAGCACCCGTTCGACGAGCCCTCCCACTCCCGGCTGATCCTCGCCCTCGCGGCGGCCGGCTACCGCGCGGACGCGCTGGACGCGTTCGCGAACATCCGCGCCCGCTTGGCGGACGAACTGGGCATCGACCCCGGCGCGGAGCTGCGCGCCGCGCACGAGGCCGTGCTCCGCGAGGAGGCCGAGCCCCAGCAGGTCGACGTCCACCACGAGACCGAACCGCTCGTGGACGCCCCCATGCCCGCCCCGTCCGTGATGCCCGCGCAGCTCCCGCGCGACCTGACGGTGTTCGCGGGCCGCAAGGACGAGCTGGAACACCTGCTGGCCGAGCACGACGACCCGGTGGGCGCCACCGCCGTCACGCTGATCCGCGGCATGGCCGGCGTCGGCAAGACCACCCTGGCGGTCCGGTACGTGCACCGGATCGCCCACCTCTACCCGGACGGCCAGCTCTACCTCAACCTGCGCGGCTTCGACCAGACCGGCGACGTCGTGCAGCCGGAGGACGCGGTCCGGCGGTTCCTGGACGAGCTGGGCGTGCCCTCGGCCCGCATACCGGTCGGTTTCGACGCGCAGGTCAACCTCTACCGCAGCGTCCTGGCCGAACGCCGCATCCTCGTGGTCCTCGACAACGCCCGCGACGCCGAGCAGGTCCGCCCGCTGCTGCCGGGCGCGCCCGGCTGCCACGTGGTCGTGACCAGCCGCAACCAGCTGCTGTCCCTGGTCGCCGTCGAGGGCGCACGGCCGCTGCTGCTCACCCCGCTGTCCAAGGTCGAGTCCCGCGAGTTCCTGACCAGGCGCCTCGGCAGCAGGTCCGCCGCGTCCGACCCGGCGGCGGTCTCGGAGATCATCGAGCTGTGCGCGGGCCTCCCGCTGGCCTTGGCGATCGTCGCCGCCCGCGCGGCCCTGCAACCGCTGCACCCGCTCAGCGCCGTAGCGGCGGCACTGCGCGACACCAGGGACAGCCTGGACAGCTTCACCGACGCCGACTCCATCATCGATGCCAGAGCCGCGTTCACCTGGTCCTACCAGGCCTTGGGCGAGGCCGCGGCGGACATGTTCCGCATCCTGGCCCTCCACCCCAGCCCCGAGATCCCGGCCAGGGCCGCGGCCAGCCTCCTCGGCGTCCCGGTCGCCAAAGCCGTGCCGCTGCTCGACGAGCTGGAACGCGGCCACCTGATCGCCCAGTACGCCCCCCGCCGCTACACCATGCACGACCTCGTCCGCGTCTACGCGACCGAACTGTCCGACGCGACGGACAGCCCGGAACTCCAACGAGCCGCCCGAGGCAGGGTCCTGGACCACTACCTGCACAGCGCGTTCACGGCAGCGGCCCTGATCGACCCGCACCGCCCCCACATCGCCCTCCCACCGCTGGGCGAGGGCGCGGTGGTCGAGGTCCTCCACGACCGCACGGCCGCGCAAGCATGGACCACGGCCGTGTCCCCCACGCTGTTCGCCGCCATCGAAATGGCGGGCGACCACCACTTCGACGACCACACCTGGCGCCTGGCCTGGACGTTCGACCCGTACCTCGACCGCAACGGCCACTGGCACCAGAAGGTCATCGCCCAGGAAGCCGCCCTGGCGGCGACAGCAAGGGCGGGCGAGGCGCAGGGAAGGGCGTACGTCCACCGCAGCCTCGGCTACGCCCACAAACACCTGGGAAACCTGGTCCGCGCAGCAGGCCAGTTCCGCTCGGCGCTGGAACTCTACGTAGACTTGGGCGACCTGCGCGGAGAAGGCAGGACCCACCAGAACATCGCCGACCTGTGCAGCAAGCAGAACATGTACCAGCAGGCGCTGGAACACGAGGTCAGATCCCACGAGATCAGCAGGCTCCTGGGCGACAAGCTGATGGAAGCGGACTGCCTCAACAACGTCGGCTGCGCCCACAGCGACCTGGGCGACCACGACCAAGCGATAGACCTGTGCGAACAGGCCCTGGTCCGGTCGAGGGAACTGGGAAACCGCCCGCTGGAGGCAGCGGCCCAGGACAGCCTCGGCAAGATCCACCACCGGGCGGGTCGACACGGGATGGCGGTGTCGTACTTCAAGCAGTCATTGGAGATGCACCGGGATTTGCAGGACCTGTACAACGAGGCAGTGACGTTGAGGAACCTGGCGGCGGCACATCTGGCGCAGGGGGACAAACGGGCGGCAGAGGAGTGCACACGCCTGGCGGCGGCGGTTTTGGGGCAGCCACTGCCTTTCACGCTGTCCACGGCTGCCAGCGCTTCGTAGGCGGCCCTGCGTAACTTGCCCTCAACGCAACGGGAGCGAGGGCGGCACGGAACGGGTGCGGGGCCGGGGCGGTGTTTTACAAGCGGCTCAACGCGACTGGGGCGCAGCGCACTCGAGCGTGACTGGGGTGTTTTAAAAGCGGCCCTGCCTTACCGGCCCCGCGACAAAAGCGGGAGCACGCAACCTGGGCGACACCCAGACCCCCGCCGCCACCCCGATCCTAAGCGCAGTTCGTGCTTTTCAAAGTTTGTCAAGGCGTCTTTCCAGCCTTGACAAACTTTGAA
>NZ_JBHYHC010000115.1:0-31073 GCF_042738955.1 Umezawaea sp. NPDC059074 | reverse complement strand
GGCGCCTTTCCAGCCTTGACAAGACGAAAGAGGGTGGGATAATTGGCGCAATCGGGGGTTAGCCCAGCCCTCCGATCCCACCACGTCCCCCGGACGAGTGAAATATGCCGCCCAACACCAAATCGTTGTCACCCAAAACCGCTGTTTTGGTCCACGGCCTCTACCACTCCCCGGCCCACTTCGACGCCCTGGTCGACCTCCTCCGGTCCCAGGGCGTCCAGGTAACCGTCCCCACCTTGCACCGACGCTCCCTGGATGCCGATACCCAAGAGGTTCAAGCGGCCGTGGACGCCCACTCCACCCCGCCCGTGGTCCTAGGCCATTCCTATGGCGGCTCGGTGATCACCGGCCTGACCGGTGCGGCTCACCTGCTGTACCTGGCGGCCTTCGTCCTCGCCAAGGGCGAAAGCGCGGCGAGCGTCGACGCCGCCACCTCCCAGCTCCGCGCAGCGGTGCGCCCCGACAACGCCGGAACCCGCATCGACCCCACCCTCGCCACCGCCCTCTTCTACGCCGACTGCCCACCCGAAACGGCCGCGCGAGCGACCGCCCTGCTCCGCCACCAACTCCCCGGCTGCGGCCGAGGCTTCCCCGGACGTCAGGCGTGGCAAGACACCCCGTCGACCTACGTCGTCTGCACTCAAGACAAGGCCGTCGACCCACGAGTCCAACGGCTGATGGCCCGCCGATGCACGACCGCACTCGAATGGCCCACCAGCCATTCGCCCTACCTGTCCCGCACATCCGACGTGGCAGCGTTGATCCAGCACCAGTTCGACAACCTCGCTGAGGAGTGACCATGCCCGAGGGTTACGCGGTGATCGACGTCGAGACGACCGGCCTTCACCCCGGCTGGCACCACCGGGTTGTGGAAGTCGCCGTGGTTCGGCTCGACGACCACGGACGGACGCTCGACGAGTGGTGCACGCTCGTCAACCCGGAACGCGACATGGGTCCGCAAAGGATCCACGGCATCAGCGCCGCCGAAGCCCGCCTCGCCCCGTCGTTCCACGACATCGCGGGCGACCTGGCAGCCCGCCTCAAGGGCAACCTGGTCGTAGGCCACAACGTCTCCTTCGACCTCCTCTTCCTCGCCGCCGAATTCACCCGCGCGGGCATCGACTCACCACTCGACCCCGACAAGGGCCTCTGCACGATGGCCTTGTCGCAGCAATACCTGCGAGCCCCAAGCCGTTCCCTCACCGCGTGCTGCACAGCCGCCGGAATCGTGATCAACCGCGCCCACTCGGCCCTGGACGACACCCTCGCCTCAGCCGCCCTCCTGACCCGCTTCCTGCACACCACGGGCACCCCACCTCCGTGGCAAGACCAGGTCACCCAGGCAGCGAACACCCCCTGGCCAGACCTCCCGCTCACCGGCCGCAAAGCCGAACGCGGGACGCAGTTCACCCCCCAACACTTCCTCCGCCTGATCGACGACCTCCCGCGCATGACGGACGTCCCCCACGCGGACGACTACCTGGCCGTCCTCGACCAAGCCCTGATCGACCGCCACCTCTCCATGGTCGAACAAGCCGAACTGGTAGCCGTGGCGACATCCCTGGGCCTCTCCCGCCCGGACGTCGAAGAAGCCCACCGCCGCTACCTCGCAGCCTTGGCACAACGCGCGGACACAGCCACCCCGGAGGAACAAGCCGACCTCCGCCACATCGCCGACCTCCTAGGCCTACCCCCGCACGAAGTCGACCGGACGACAACAACCCCCACCACGAAGTGGGGCACCTTCCGCCTCCACGAGGGCGACCAAATCGTCTTCACCGGAGAATCCGCCTCCCGAGAACACTGGGAAGCACGAGCGACCAACGCCGGACTGGACGTCCACGCCACCGTCACCAGAAAAACCCGCCTGGTGGTAGCGGCAGACCCGGACACCTCCTCCGGCAAAGCGGCGAAAGCCACGACCTACGGCATCCCCGTCATCACCGAAGCCGCGTTCGCCCGCCTCCTCGCAACCTACGAGAACACCTAACCGAGCACACTCCGCAAGATCAGCGTGATCGCCGCGACCGTCGACAACAGCAACACCGGCGTCCGAATCCCCTTGGCGTCAACGAGCTTGCGCAACGGACTCGACAACAGGAACCCCGCCACCAGGAACGGGATCAACAACAGCCCGGTCACGACCTGCGGCACGTGCACCTGCCCCGCCACCAACAATCCCGCAAGGGACGTGAACGACCCCAGCACGAAATACGCGGCGAGCGTCGCGCGGATCTGCGCACCGGGGGAGTGCTGGTACAGCATCGCCACCGGCGGCCCACCAACCGACATCGCCGTCCCGAACGACCCGCTCGTCAACCCCGCGATCACCAACGCCGTCCGAGTCGGCCGAGGATTCCAGGTCGTGATCGACAGCAGCACGCTGAGCAGCACGACAACCCCGATGAGAAGGCTGAACTGCTTCTGGTCCAACGAGTCCACCAGCAGCACGCCGATCACCGTGCCGGGCATCCGCCCCAGGATCGCCCACCCGACCCCGTGCCAGTCGACGTGCGCGTGCTCGCGCGCCAGGCTCATGATCGAGTGCGTCATGGCCGTGATGAGGATCGGCACGGGCAGCAGCGCCGGGTCCAGCAGGGCCAGGATCGGCACCGCCACCAACGCCAACCCGAACCCCGCCAACCCCTGGACGAGTCCGCCGAGCGTGACCACCAACCCCGCCAGCAGCAGTCCGCTCCACATGTTTAGCTACGCTAACAGAACAGCCACTCCAGCGACGCGAGCGCGTTGTCGGCGTACCGCCGCTCCCCGGTCCGGATCCCGTACTCCAGGTCCTCCAGCACCGTGCACCGCGCGAGGAACACCGCCCGCTCCCGGTGCTCCTCACCGCCATAAGCGCTCAACGCCGCCTCGAACCCCGCGGGCCCTAGATCGCGGCACAGCAGCCCCAGGTCGTAGGCCGGGTCGGTGAACGCCGCGTCGGTCCAGTCGATCACCCCCGTGACCGTCCACCCGCGCTCGGAGACCAGCACGTGCTCCACGCCCAAGTCGTTGTGCGAGAAGACCAGTTCCGCAAAAGTAGGCGGCGGCTCGGCACCGAGGAACTCCTCGATCCGTCCACGGTGGACAGTCGGAACCGTGGCCGGGACGTACAGCTCCGCCGCCTCCGCGAGCCACCGCGACGGCGGGTCGTCGTCGACCCCGACCACGTCCGCCACCCGCTCGGCGGGCACGGCGTTCAGCACCGCCAGGTACCCGCCGAGCACCGCCCCGATCTCCGCCGCGGGCGCTCCCGACAGGCCGAGGAGTTGCCGTCCGGGCACCTTCCGGTACGCCAGGCACCCCATCTCCGTGACGGAGAACACGGGCACGGGCACCGGCAGGGGCGAGAACTCCGCCACCTTCGCCAACAGCCGCGCCTCCCGGTCCGTCTCGGCGGGATCGGGCTCCTTCGCGAACCGGACCACCACCTCGCCGTTCACCTCGAACGCGACGTTGTCCTGCCCCTCGCCCAACGCCTCCACCCGCTCGACCCGGTAGGCGGGCAGGCACTGGGCGAACACCTCGCGGACCCGGTGGTCTTCCGTCATGGCGGCGACCCTAGCCGGGAACGGCGAAAGGGCCGCCCACCACGGAGGTGAACGGCCCTTTCGCGCGAACGACGACTAGCTGCGCACCATCTTGCGCAGCACGTACTGCATGATCCCGCCGTTGCGGTAGTAGTCGGCCTCGCCGGGGGTGTCGATGCGGACGACCGCGTCGAACTCCACCTTCGAGTCGCCCTTGACGGCCACCACGTGCACCGTCGACGGCGTGGAACCGTCGTTCAGCACGGTCACGCCGGACACGTCGAACGTCTCCGTGCCGTCCAGGCCCAGTGACGCGGCGGTCTCGCCCGCCGGGAACTGGAGCGGCAGGACGCCCATGCCGATCAGGTTGGAGCGGTGGATGCGCTCGAACGACTCGGCGATCACGACGCGCACGCCCAGCAGGGCGGTGCCCTTCGCGGCCCAGTCGCGGGACGAGCCCGAGCCGTACTCCTTGCCCGCCAGCACGACCAGCGGAACGCCGGCGGAAGCGTACGCGGCCGACGCGTCGTAGATCGTGGTCTGCGGCGCGTCGTCGGCCAGGAAGTTGCGGGTGAACCCGCCCTGGACGTCGTCGAGGAGCAGGTTGCGCAGGCGGATGTTCGCGAACGTGCCGCGGATCATCACCTCGTGGTTGCCGCGCCGGGAGCCGTAGGAGTTGAAGTCCTTGCGCTCCACGCCGTGCTCGGTCAGGTACTTGCCCGCGGGGGAGTCGCCCTTGATCGAGCCTGCGGGGGAGATGTGGTCCGTGGTGACCGAGTCGCCCAGCAGCGCGAGCACGCGAGCGCCCGACACGTCGGTGACCGGCTTCGGGTCCATCTCCATGCCCTCGAAGTACGGGGGCTTCCGCACGTAGGTCGAGTCCTCGGCCCACTCGAACGTCTTGCCGGTCGGCGTCGGCAGCGACTGCCAGCGCTGGTCGCCCGCGAAGACGTCCGCGTAGTCCTTGGTGAACATGTCCGACGTGATGGACGTGGAGACGACCTCCGCGACCTCCTGCGCCGACGGCCAGATGTCCGCGAGGTACACGGGCTTGCCGTCCTGGTCGGTGCCCAGCGGCTCGGTGGTGATGTCCTTGTCCATCGACCCCGCGAGCGCGTACGCCACGACCAGCGGCGGGCTGGCCAGGTAGTTCATCTTGATGTCCGGGTTGATCCGGCCCTCGAAGTTGCGGTTGCCCGAGAGCACGGACACCGCGGCGAGGTCGTTCTCCTGGATGCCCGCGGAGATCTCGTCCTGGAGCGGGCCGGAGTTGCCGATGCACGTGGTGCAGCCGTAGCCGACCAGGTGGAAGCCCAGCTTCTCCAGGTACGGGGTGAGGCCCGCGCGCTCGTAGTAGTCCATGACGACCTTGGAGCCGGGCGCGAGGGTCGTCTTGACCCACGGCTTGCGCTCCAGGCCGCGCTCGACGGCCTTCTTGGCCAGCAGCGCCGCGCCGATCATCACCGACGGGTTGGACGTGTTCGTGCACGACGTGATCGCGGCGATCGCCACGGCGCCGTGGTCCAGCTCGAACTCCGCGCCGTCCAGCGTGACCGTGATCGGGTTGCTGGGACGGCCCTGCGCGCCCTCGGCGGCCGAGTGGAACACGACCGGCTTGCCGCTGCCGTTCTGGCCCTCGTGCAGGGCGGGCGGGTCGGAGGCCGGGAAGGACTCGTCGGACGCCTCGTCCACGCCGGACTTCGCCTCGACGTCGCCGTGCGTCACGTACGCCTTGAGCGCCTGGCGGAACGACTCGCGGCCGGCGGTCAGCTCGATCCGGTCCTGCGGCCGCTTCGGGCCGGCGATGGACGGGACGATGGTCGCGAGGTCCAGCTCCAGGGTCTCGGAGTAGACGGCCTCGAAGTCCGGGTCGTGCCAGAGGCCCTGCTCCTTGGCGTACGCCTCGACGAGCGCGATCTGCTCGGCGGAGCGGCCGGTGAGCTTGAGGTACTCGATGGTCTCGCCGTCGATCGGGAAGATGCCGACCGTGGAGCCGAACTCCGGGCTCATGTTGCCGATGGTGGCGCGGTTCGCCAGCGGCACCGCGCCGACGCCCTTGCCGTAGAACTCGACGAACTTGCCGACGACGCCCTGCTTGCGGAGCATCTCGGTGATCGTCAGCACCAGGTCGGTGGCGGTCGCGCCCGCGGGCAGCTCGCCGTGCAGCTTGAAGCCGACCACGCGCGGGATCAGCATCGACACGGGCTGGCCCAGCATCGCGGCCTCGGCCTCGATGCCGCCGACGCCCCAGCCCAGCACGCCCAGGCCGTTGACCATGGTCGTGTGGGAGTCGGTGCCGACGAGGGTGTCGGGGTACGCCTGGCCGTTGCGGGTCATGATCACGCGGGCCAGGTGCTCGATGTTCACCTGGTGCACGATGCCGGTGCCCGGCGGGACGACCTTGAACTCGTCGAACGCCGTCTGGCCCCAGCGGAGGAACTGGTAGCGCTCGTAGTTGCGCTCGTACTCCAGGTCCACGTTCGACTCGAACGCGTCCGGGCGGCCGAAGATGTCGGCGATGACCGAGTGGTCGATGACCAGCTCGGCCGGGGCCAGCGGGTTGACCTTGGTGGGGTCGCCGCCGAGCTGCGTCACGGCCTCGCGCATGGTGGCGAGGTCGACGACGCAGGGCACACCGGTGAAGTCCTGCATGACCACGCGGGCCGGGGTGAACTGGATCTCCGTGGACGGCTCGGCCGCCGGGTCCCAGCTCGCGAGCGCGCGGACGTGGTCGGCGGTGATGTTCGCGCCGTCCTCGGTCCGCAGCAGGTTCTCCAGCAGGATCTTCAGGCTGTAGGGCAGGCGCTCGGCGCCTTCGACGGCGTTGAGCCGGAACACCTCGTACGAGGCGTCCCCGACGGTGAGCGATCCGCGGGCGCCGAAGCTGTCCTTGCTCGAAGGTGCAGTCACGTCAACTCCATACAGCGCAAGTCTGGTGGTTGGGAACAAGGCGAGTCTTGCGCACTCGCGCTGGTGGCGCAGACGTTGCCCTCTGCTTTAAACAGTACGCGCGTCCTTTATAGGCCTTCAAGCCAGGCTCACCTAACCTGGGGGAGGATGGCCGCGTGATCCAACTCGAACGGATCGGCAAGCGCTACGGCCGAGGCCCGTGGGTGCTCCGCGACGTGGACCTGACCTTCGACCCCGGCGAGCTGACCGTCCTCACGGGCGGCAACGGCTCCGGGAAGTCGACCTTGCTCAGGATCATCGCAGGCGTCACGTCGCCCAGCGGCGGGCGGGTCAAGGGCAGGCCCGCGTCGGTCGGCTACCTGCCCGAGCGCTTCCCGGCGGGCCTGCGGCTGTCCACCACCGCCTACCTGCGGCACCTGGCCGCGATCAGGGGCAGGACCGGCGCGGACGTGCTCGGCGAACTCGGCTTCCACGGCGACCCGGACGCGCCGATCTCGACGCTGTCCAAGGGCAACACGCAGAAGGTCGCCATCGCCCAGGCGTTCCTGGCGAAGGACCTGCTGGTGCTGGACGAGCCGTGGACCGGCCTGGACACCGGGGCCAGCGCGGTCCTCGGCGAGCTGATCGCCGCCTCGGAGGCGACCGTGCTGGTCACCGACCACCGCGGCACCGCCCGCGCCCTGCCGAACGCCCGCGAGGTCGTCATGCAGGGCCCGGCGGCGACGACCGGCGTGGCCATCGAACTGGTGCAGGTGAGCGACCTCACCACCACCGTCATTGGCGACTGGGACGGCGTCCGCGTGGTGTCCGCCTCCGACGGGCGCCTCAGCCTGCTGGTCGAGTCGGGCGTGAGCGACCGCGTGCTGGCCGACGCGCTCCGGATGGGCTGCTCGGTGAAGAGCGTCCGAACGTGATCTGAACCGATCATGGTGATTTTCCTTTCGCCGCAACGACTTCGAGTCCGGTTGGGACGTTTGGGGGGTGGTGGCGGCGACCCCGGCGCGGTGAGATCGGGGGCGGAGGTGCCGAGGATGGGGCGAACCCGGTTCGTGGTGTCGTTGCTGGGGCTGGTGCTGGTGGCGGGAGGGGCGCCCGCCGTGGCCGCCGGTGTTCCCGACGACCAACCCCTGCCCGGCTACACGATCTCCAACCCGCCGCTGACGCCCGAGGTCGTCGACGGGAAGCCGAGCCGGGTGCTGCAAGGCGTGGACCGGCACGCCGCGTACACCATCGAGGTGCCGCCGAACTGGAACGGGCGGCTCACCCTGTGGGCGCACGGGTACCGCGGCACGGGCAAGGTGCTGACCGTCGACCCGCCCGGCTACGGGCTGCGGACGACGCTGCTGCGCCAGGGGTACGCGTGGGCGGCCTCGTCGTACAGCGCCAACGCCTACGACGTGCGCGCGGGCGTGACCGGGACGCACGACCTGGCGCTGAGGTTCGGCGAGCTGGTCGGTCGGCCCAAGAAGGTGTTCGTGGCCGGGGTGTCCATGGGCGGGCACGTCATCGGCCGGTCGCTGGAGCAGTACCCCGGCTTCTACGACGGCGCGCTGCCGATGTGCGGCGTGCTCGGCGACCAGGAGCTGTTCGACTACTTCCTCGACTTCCAGCTCACGGCGCAGGCCCTGTCCGGGATCCGCGCCTACCCGACGCCCCCGGACTACGTGACGGCCGTCGTGCCGCGCATCCAGGCCGCACTCGGACTGACCGGTCTGCGGCCCGGCGGTCCGGACACCACGAACGACCGCGGCAAGCAGTTCCGGGCCGTGGCGGTCGAGAGGTCCGGCGGCGCGCGACCGGGCGCGGAGAACGCGTTCGCCTACTGGAAGGACTTCGTGTTCGGCCTCGGCGCGCCCTCGACGGGCACCCGCCTCGCGGAGAACCCCGGCAGCCTCGCCACCAACCTGACCACGCGGTACCGGCCGAACACCCCGGTGAACCTCGACCGGAGCGTCCAACGCGTCGCCCCTGTCGACTGGCGCTCCCGCCTCTCGCCCGCCCTGACGGAGATCCCGCGCATCGCGGGCAGGCCGACCGCCCCGGTCCTGTCCCTGCACGGCCTGGGCGACCTGTTCGTCCCGTTCTCGATGGAACAGGCCTACCACCGCGACGCCGTGCACAACGGCCGCTCCCGCCAGGTCGTGCAACGCGCGATCCGCACCGTGGAGCACTGCGAGTTCTCCCCGACCGAGGTCGGCACCGCGTGGAACGACCTGGTGGCGTGGGTCGACCGGGGCAGGAGGCCCGCGGGCGACGACGTGGACAGGACCTCGGCCGCGAACTACGGCTGCCGCTTCACCGATGCGACCGCGTACCCGTCCGGCACCCGCGCGATGTTCACGCCCTGCCCGTGACCCCCTGACGACTCCAGCGCGTAGGGGGTCGAGAATCGACGCATGGCCGTGATCGCGTTGGTGAGGTACCTCGCCGTGGACGTGCTGCGGTCGCAGCGGTACCTGCCTCCGCTGTTGTTGCACTGCGCGGTGCTGGGGATGATGTTCAGCGGGGACGCCGGGGAGGCGTTGTTCGCCTACGCCGGGTCGTGCGCGTTGATCTACCCGGTCGCCGCGTGGTTCGGCGTGGTGGTCGCGACGACCGAGGACCCGACGCAACGCGCGGTCACGGCCGTGACCGCCGGCGGGTGGGGACGGGTGGCGTCGGCGCAGGCACTGCTGGGCGCGGTCGGGACCGTGGTGCTGGCGGTGGTCGCGACGGTGTGGCCGGTGTTCACCAACCCGCACCCCTACACGCTCGGCGTGATCGGGCTCGGGTTCGCCGCGCACCTGGTGTGCGGGCTGACCGGGGTCGCCGTCGGGATGCTGTGCTCACGGCCCGTGATCGTGCGGACCGGGCCGTCGTTGCTGGCCGTGGTGGCGATCGTGGCGCTGACGTTCAAGTTCGGTGGCGGCACGCCGGTCGGCGCGATGCTCGGCGGGCTGGCCCACCGGGACCTCGCCGGGCTGCCGGTCGCCGGGGGAGCGGCGGTGCTGCTGGTCGTGGTCGCGGCGGGGGCCGTGTGGCGGCTGGGGCCCCGCGGGGCGTGAGGCCACGCCCGGCGGGCGACCGTCAGGCGTACTGGTAAGCCTTCATGTCGCGCAGCAGCAGGTACGTGTCCGCCAGGTGCGCGGTGTCGCTGACGGACCGGTAGATGCCCCACTTCGGGCGCACCACGTCGTCCAGGTACGTGTCGCCGGTCTTGGTGGCGTCGATGACCGTCGCGCCCGCGTCGCGCAGCGCCCACCGGACCCTGCCCGCGCTGCCGTTGCCGATCTTCTGCTCGATCTCGACGTCGATCCACTTGTTCTGCAACGGCGCCAGGTTCACCGACCCCACGGTGATGTCCGGGCCGTAGATCTTGAACTCGATCTTCGGGACGCCGTTGGTGTGCCGCAACGACATCACGGTCAGCGGCAGCGTGCCGGTGCCGGGCATCTTGGTCTGGAAGATGTGGGTGAAGCTGGTCGTGGCCTTGAGCGTGCCGGGGATCCACATCTGGTAGTTCCAGCGCCACGTCTGGCCGTTCTTCACGGTCAGCAGCGTGCCGCCCGACCGCATCCCCTTGACCTCGCTGCGCTGCCGGTCGTCCTTCGCCTCCCGGTCCACCTTGTGCATGTTGAAGCGGAAGTCGTTGCCGGACACGTAGATGTGCGAGCCGCCGTGCGTCGTCAGGCCCCAGTCCTCCACGCCCTCGAACGCGGCGAGGCCCGTGCTCGACGCGGCCGGGCTCCACTTGAGCTGCCACGACGCCGCGCGGGCCGGGCCCGCTCCGAGGATGGGGACCGCCGCCCCCGCGGCCAGTCCGGCGAGAACCGCGCGTCGTCCGATGTCGGCCATCGATGATCCTTCCAGATCCACAGGGCGGCGGATTTGGACGGAAAGGTACTTTTCGGATCCAAGCACCGCGTTCCCGCCGTGGTCAAGGACTGGTCTGGACCTGTTGCCGTCAGGAACGCCGAACGCCCCGCCGCCGAAGATCCGGCGACGGGCGTTCGTGCTGGTGGGGACTACTTGGCGAGCTTCAGCAGCTCGTCGATGTCCTTCGGCTCCAGACCCCGCATCAGGGTCAGGCCGATCTCCGCGTAGGTGCGGACGGGGCTGACGTACCACTTGCCGTCGACCTCGGTCGACACGACGCCGATGCCGTCCTTCAGCACCCGCGCGCCGATCCGGCCGATCACGTCGATCGCCGCGCTGGGCACGCTCTTGCCGCCCTGCTGCTCGATCAGCTGCGTGATCTCGTCGGCGCACAGCTTCTGGTTCTGGCCCTGCGCGGTGACCGTGTAGCAGTCGCCGGAGCGGACGATCTCGACCTTCTCGCCGCCGACGTCCACGCCGAGCTTCTTGATCGTCAGCAGCGTGCCGCCGGTGACGTCCTTGGAGTCCGTCTCGAACGCCGTCAGCTTCGCGCCGGTCGCCGGGAGGCGGCCCGCCTGGTCGATCAGCACCGGACCGAGGTCCTGGAGCACGCCCAGCTCATCCGGCGGCAGCAGCGCGATGACCTTGGTCAGGTCGGCGGCCATGCCGGCCTCGACGATCTGCTTCGCGGCGTCCGACGCCGACCCGGCGCCCGCGGGGGCGATCGGGTTGGACGGCCACTTCAGCTTCTCCTCGTGCAGGACGTTGTCCGCGATCGTGTAGAAGAGGCTGGGGTACCACTCGCCGTCGACCTGGATCGACGCGATGCGGATCGGCTCGCCCTTGTTGGACTTCTTGATCTCCTCGGCGATGTCGATCGTCTCGGTGGTGGGCTTCTCGTTCTGC
Organism: Umezawaea sp. NPDC059074; assembly: GCF_042738955.1. Taxonomy (NCBI): domain Bacteria; kingdom Bacillati; phylum Actinomycetota; class Actinomycetes; order Pseudonocardiales; family Pseudonocardiaceae; genus Umezawaea; species Umezawaea sp. NPDC059074. The sequence goes on along the minus strand of NZ_JBHYHC010000115.1, from coordinate 19,872 downwards.
GCGCCCATCGCCTCCACGAGCTTGTCGGTGAGGGGGATCTTCTTGACGTCCGAGGTGAGCGTGATCTTGCCCTCGGTGAGCTTGTTGATCACCAGGTGGTCGTTGACCTTCTCGGCCGCGCCCTCGTCGAACTTGACGTTCTCGGCCTTGAACTCGACGCCGCTGACCTTGTTCGGGTCGGCGTCCTTCTTCAGCACCTCGAGCCGCTTGAGCTCGTCGACCGTGCCGGTCAGGTAGTCCTTGCTCAGCTTCGCCTCGGCGGGCGCGAGGCCGTTCATGATGCCGATGACGTCACCGCTGCCCAGCGCGCTGACGAGGTTGTTCGCCGCGGCGGCCGGGCTCGGGGCGCCCGCGGCCACGTCGCTGGAGTTCTTCAGCGCGTACACGGTCACGACCGCGCCCGCGGCGAGCGCGACGACGGCCACCACGGCGGTGATCGCCAGGCCGGTGCGCTTCTTCTTCGGCGGGCCGCCGACGTAGCCCACCGGCGGCTGACCGCCGGGGAACTGCTGCTGCTGGGCGTACGGGTCCTGGCCCCAGGCCTGCTGCTGGGGGAAGCCCTGCGGGTTGGACTGCGGGTAACCGCCCTGCTGCGGGTAGCCGGGCTGCTGCTGCGGGAACCCCTGCGGGTTGCTCTGCGGGAAGCCCTGCTGCGGCTGCTGGGGGAAGCCCTGGGGGTTGGACTGCGGGTAACCACCCTGCTGCGGCTGCTGCGGGAAGCCCTGCGGACCCGTCTGCGGGTAGCCACCCTGCTGGGGGTTCTGCTGCCACCCACCCTGCTGCGGCTGGTTCGGGTTGTTCTGCGGGGGCCATTCGCCGCCGCCGCCACCTGGGTAGCTCACGGTGTTCCTCCTGGGTCATTGGTCGCTGTGCGGGCCGACGCGGTGAGCACGGTGATCGCCCCCGCGATCGCCAGCACGGCACCACAGAGGGCAACGGCCGGTCCGGTCAGGCTGATCCCGACCATCGCGCCCTCGTTGCTCCCTTGGACGGTGGCAAGTGCCGCCACCGTTCCCGTGATCGTGCCAAAAAGAATTCCGATCCACGCGGCGAATCGACGAAGTCCGAAGGTGAACAACAGCACGCACAGCACGGCCACCGGCGTCATGGACACCCACGCGACCCGGATGACCTCGCCGTACCCGTTCCCCAGACCCGCCCAGCCACGCAGCGCGAGCACCTCGTAGCTGTTCCGGTTCACGGTTCCCGACCGCAACCAGGGCAGGAACGAGCCCATGACCGTTGTTATCAAACCGAGAGCGGCTACTCCGCAACCAACCCACATCACGCGCACACGGGACATGCTCGCAGCCTTTACCGGCACATTTTCCGGCAACCCGCGAAAATGGTGGTCGAGACTCCGTGGAACGGTGGTGCGGTGAGTGCGCGAATGGTGACGGCGAGTGAGGCGATGGCGTCCGCGAGGCGGATCACGGCCCTCACCGGCGCGGGCGTGTCGACCGCGTCCGGCCTCCCGGACTTCGGCTCGCCAACGGCCGCGGCCCTCCTCGACCCGGACCTCACCGACCCCGAGGCCCGCCGCACGACGTGGCGCGCGCGCCTGGACCACCCGGTCTGGACGGCGTCCCCCAATCCCGCACACCGCGCCCTCGTGGACCTGGAGCGGTCGGGCCGCCTGCGCGCCCTGCTGACTCAGAACGTCGACGGCCTGCACCAGCGGGCCGGGTCCACATCCGTCGTCGAACTGCACGGCTCGATCCACGGCGTCCGCTGCGTGGCGTGCGACGCGCACGCCCCGATGGCCGACACGCTGGCTCGCGTTCGTGGTGGCGAGCCCGATCCGGCGTGCCTGACCTGCGGCGGCGTGCTCCGGTCGACCACTGTGTCCTTCGGCGAACCGCTGGACTCCTCCGTCCTCCGCACCGCCCGCACGGCCGCGCTGGACTGCGACCTCCTCCTGGTCGCGGGCACGTCGTTGCTGGTCGCACCTGCCGCCGACCTCGTCGACCTGGCCGCCCGAGCGGGTGCGCTCGTGGTCATCTGCAACTCCGAGCCGACGCCGTTCGACGCACGGGCCACCGCTGTGGTCCGCGACCCGGTGGCGGACTCGTTGCCCGCGCTGGTGGCCGTGCCGGTGATCGAGTCGGATCGACCGGTCCGGACGTGGGGCGATCCGAGTACTTGGTGATTAGGGTGAACCCCTGATCGACACCGGAGGTGCGTCCCATGAAGGTGCCACTGACGATCGCGGATTTCCTGGACCGCGCCGAGCGCGTCTTCCGGGACACGACCGCCACCATCGACGAACCCGACCAGCCCGCGGGCCCCGTGGCGACGACGACCTACGGCGAGATGGCCGTGCGGGCGCGGGCCTGGCAGGCCGGGCTCGACGCGTTGGGCGTCGGGGAGGGTGAGCGGGTCGCCGTGGTGAGCCACAACTCGGCGCGGCTGCTGGAGTTGCTGCACGCCGTGCCCGCGAGCGGGCGGGTGTGCGTGCCGGTCAACTTCCGGCTCAGCCCGGACGAGGTGGCCTACATCGTCGAGCACAGCGGCGCGTCGGTGCTGCTGGTCGACCCGGAGTTGAAGCACCTGGACGGGATCGGGGCGCGGCACCGGTTCACGCTCGGCGAGGAGACCGAGACAGGACTGATGCGGTTCGACGCCGAGCCGCGGCCGTGGGGCGAGCCGGACGAGGACGCGACGGCCACGATCAACTACACCTCCGGCACGACCGCGCGGCCCAAGGGCGTGCGGCTGACGCACCGCAACATCTGGCTGGACGCGGTCACGTTCGCCATGCACACCCGCGCGTGGGAGCGGGACGTCTACATGCACGTGCTGCCGATGTTCCACTGCAACGGCTGGGGGATGCCGTTCGGACTGGCCGGGGTCGGGGTGCCGCAGGTGGTGCTGCGCAAGGTCGACGGGGCCGAGATCCTGCGCCGCGTGCGCGACCACGGCGTGACGCTGATGTGCGGCGCGCCCGCCGTGTGGAACTCCGTGCTGGACGCGGCGCAGACGTGGGACGGCGAGATCCCCGGCCGGGACACCGTGCGGGTGGTGTGCGCCGGGGCGCCGCCGCCGAGCCGGACCATCGCGCGGGTGTCGGAGGAACTGGGCTGGGAGTTCCAGCAGATCTACGGCCTCACCGAGACCGCGCCGCTGCTGACGTTCAACCGCACGCGGCCGCAGGACGTGGACCTGCCCGCCGAGGAACGCGCGCACAAGCTGTCGCGCGCGGGGTCGCCGGTGGTCGGGGCGCGGCTGCGGATCTCCGAGGACGGCGAGGTGCTCGCGCGCTCGAACGTGGTGATGGACGGCTACTGGGAGAACCCGGAGGCGACGTCCGACGCGATCTCCGACGGCTGGTTCCGCACCGGTGACGGCGGGTTCCTGGACGACGAGGGCTACCTGACGATCTCGGACCGGCGCAAGGACGTGATCATCACCGGCGGCGAGAACGTGTCGTCGATCGAGGTCGAGGACGCCGTGTTCGGCCACCCGGCCGTCGCCGAGGTCGCGGTGATCGGCGTGCCGCACGAGAAGTGGGGCGAGACGATCAAGGCGCTGGTGGTGGTCGCGGAGGGCGCGGCGGTCACCGAGGCGGAGATCATCGCGCACTGCAAGGCGAAGCTCGCCGGGTACAAGGCGCCGACGTCGGTCGAGTTCCGCGACGCGATCCCGAGGACGGCCACCGGCAAGATCCAGAAGTTCCGGCTGCGCGAGCCGTACTGGGAGGGCCGCGACCGCAAGGTGAACTGATCACTCTCCGTGGGCATGTGACACGAGTGGTTGATGGTGCGCGTGTTCCCCCTGGAATCGGAGGGGGAGGAGTGGCACCCTGCCAGGAAGCATCCACGTTGGGCCGAACGGCCCAACGTGGATGGGCTGATCGGTGGGAGGTGGCGTCGTGTTCACACGACGGGCAGTCGCTCGGATCGCGGTCTCCGGTGTGCTGGCGGTGGTCGTCGCGCTGGCGACGGCGGGGTCGGGCTACGCCGCACCGCCGCCACCGCCCAACCCGAGCGACTCGGAGATCTCCGCGGGCCGGGCCGACGCGGACGCCAAGGCCGCCAGGGTCGGCGAGCTGACCGGGGAGCTGACCCAGGCGGAAGCCCGGTTGCAGGAGTTGACCGACGACGTCGCCACCAAGATGGAGTTGGCGAACAAGGCCAGGGTCGACCTGGAGACCGCGCAGGCCGAGGCCGCCAAGGCGCTCGCCGACGCCGACTCGGCGAAGGTCGAGGCCGACGCCGCTGGCAAGGCCGTCGAGGACAGCCGCCGCGACCTGGACGAGTTCGCCGCCGCCAGCTACCAGCAGGGCAGCACCATCGGCTCGATCAGCGCGTACTTCGGCGCGTCCAGCCCGGAGGACCTGCTGGCCCGCGCGCAACTCCTGGAAGCCGTGTCCGGGTCGAGCCTCAACGCCATGGACCAGATCGAGCGCAGCCGCACGGAGAAGGCCAACAAGGACTCCGCCGCGCGCGCCGCGCTCGACGTGGCCAACCAGAAGCAAGCCGCCGCCGACGAGGCGAAGAAGGCCGCCGACTCCGCGCAGGCCGTCGCCGTGCAGGCCCAGCAGGGCCAGGCCGCGCAGGCGGCGCTGATCCGCGACAACAAGGCGGGCGTCGAGGCCCAACTCGCCGAAGCGCTCGGGGCCGTGGACGGCCTCACCGCCCAACGCGCCCAGTACGACCAGTGGGCGGCGGACAAGCAGCGCGAGGACGACGAGAACGCCCGCCGCGCCGCCGAAGCCGCAGCGGCCGCCGCCGCGCCACCACCGGCCTCGTCCTCCGGTGACGACGATTCGTACGAGCCCGCGCCCGCCCGCCCGATCCAGGTCGCCCCGAGCGGCGACGGCGTCGAAACCGCCATCGCCCGCGCCATGGCGTACCTCGGCATGCGCTACTCGTGGGGCGGCGGCAACTACAACGGCCCCACCGTGGGCATCCGCGACGGCGGCGTGGCCGACTCCTACGGCGACTACTACAGCGTCGGCTTCGACTGCTCGGGCCTGATGATGTACGCCTTCGCAGGCGCGGGCGTGTACATCCCGCACTACAGCGGCTACCAGTACAACTCCGGCCGGAAGGTCCCCCTGAACCAGGCGGAACGCGGCGACATGCTCTTCTGGGGCCCCGGCGGCGGCACCCACGTCGCCCTCTACCTCGGCGACGGCATGATGATCGAGGCCCCGTACTCCGGCTCCAGCGTCCGCATCTCCCCGGTCCGCTACGGCGGCATCATGCCGTACGCGACCCGGCTGCTCTAGGCGGTCGGCGGGCCGTCGCCGGAGCACGCCGCGAGAAGCGCTAACCGAGACCGAGTTGTGCGCGACCGGTCGCGTTCAGGTCGCCCAGCAGTGGGCGGCCGGACCAGGTGGTCTCGTAGTCCTCCGCGGCGAAGTCGGTCGGGCTGGTGCCGTGGAGGAACGCCTGCCCGCACTTTTCGGCGTAGGCGGCGTTCTTCTCGCAGTGCGGGCTCGCCGGGATGTACATGACGTTGCCCCAGCCCTTCTGGTCGGTGACCTCGCCGACCGAGTGGATCAGGTCGCCGTGCCACCAGACCGTGTCGCCGGGTTCCACTGCGGGAATCGGGGTGAGGGCCGGGAGTAGGAGGGGGTGCCACTTCGCGTCGATCGGGAGGGCCTGGCCGTTGGTGGTGCCGCACAGGTCGTCGTCGGGAACGTCGTCCTGCAAGGCGCGCAGGAGGAGGTAGGCCATGGCGGACGGGACGGGGACGACGTGCAGGACGCCCTCCGTCGGGGCCATGTCGGACAGGGCCGTCCAGCCCTGGAAGGTGCGGAAGGCCGAGCACATGACCGTGGAGTCGAACTCGTGGACCTCCGTGCGGTGGGCGCCGTCCCACGGGTCGTAGGCGTCGACGTCGCCGTCGAACACGTGGCGGAACACGTCCTGGTAGGCGGGGAGCAGCCAGCGTTCGACCGAGCCGGAGTCGGTGTGCGGGGAGAGGCCCGCGGAGGTCGCGCCGGGGGCGCGGCGGCGGACGCGGTCGGGGTAGGCGGTGTCGCGGGTGGGGTCGAACCAGACCCTCCCCTCGGACTCGTGCTTCCAGAAGCCGTTGAGGAAACCGCGCACCGCCACCATGTTCGGGTCCTCGCGGGCCTCCATCTGCGGCTTCGACCAGTAGATCGGGAAGATCGACGGCCTGCCCGCCGCCAACCCGCCGAACACGCCGTCGTCCACGTACTCGTAGGTCTTCTCGAACTCGTTGCGCTCCAGGTAGGACACCAGGTCGCGGTCCCACGCCTCGGCCCGCGCCCGCGGGAACGTGCCCTTCACGACCGCGCACCCGCGCCGCCGGACGGCCTCCACGACGTCGGCCGGGACGGTGCCCGCGGCGATGTCGGCGAACCGCACGACGGGCCACACCTCCTCGCCTCGCTCGCGCCGCGCCACGACCTCGTCGACCTCGGCGCGCATCAGCTCCTCGACGCGGGCGAACGCCTTCCCGACGTCGCCGATCCGGTGGCGCAGTTGGGTTTTCGTCGCGCGGATGGCGGCGGGCATGTCCGGGGGAGCGGTGGTCACGGGGAACCTCCGTTGATTTGGTAAGGTGACCTAACTAGAACGTTCGCCTACGGTAGGCCGTCCGACGGAGGGAGCGCAAGGGTGGAACGGGCGTTGCCCCAGTCGGTCCTGCGCGAGGCCACCGACCGCGCGCTGTTCGACGAGGTCGTCGGCCGCGAACGCGTGACCCGCGCCGAACTCGCCGCCGCCACCGGCTTCTCCAAGCCCACCGTCTCGGAGTCCGTGCGCCGCCTGACCGACGGCGGCCTGCTCGCCGCCACCGGTCCGCAGGAGACCGGGAAACGGGGCCGGGTGGGCACTTTCTACGAACTGGGCACGTCCGCCGGCTGGGTCCTCGCCGTGGAGGTCGACCAGGCGGGCGTGCAGGCGTGGTCCGCCGACCTCGCGGGGCGCGTGCGCCACCGGCACGCGCGGCCACCCGGCGTCGCGGGCGACACCGGAGCGCTGGCCGACGCCCTGCGCGCGGCCGTCACGTCGGCGCTGGACGAGCCTCCCGCGGGCCCGCTGCGGGCCGTCGCGGTGTCGATGGCGAACCCCGTCCACCCGACCACGCACGAGGTCATCGCCCTGCCCGGCACCCCGTTCCCCGAGGGCCTGCTCAACCTCGCCGACGTCCTCGCCGACCTCGTCACGGCCCCCGTCCTGGTCGACAACGACGTCAACCTCGCCGCGCTCGCCGAGCAGCGAACCGTTGGGGCGTCGAGCTTCGCGTACGTCTACGTCGGCGCGGGCCTCGGACTGGGCCTGTACCTCGGCGACCGGCTCGTCCGCGGCGCGCACGGCCTCGCGGGCGAGATCGGCTACCTCCCCGGCGCGGGCCCGGACACCCTCGCGGCCGAGTTGGCGGCCGACGGCTTCGGCCGCTCCGACGCCCCCTCCAACGACGTCACCGCCGTGCTGAAGGCCCTGGACGACGACGACCCGCGCGCGCTTGCGGTCTTGGTCGCCGCCATCACCCGCGTGATCGCCTCGGTCACGGCCGTGATCGACCCCGAGGTCGTCCTCCTCGGTGGCCCGGTCGGCACCCACCCGGCGCTGCTGGACCCGGTGCGCGCCGCCATGGCCGCGCTGTCGCCGAGCCCGGCCCGCATCGCCTACGGCACCCTCGGCGCGGAGGCCCCGCTGCACGGCGCCACCCGCCTCGCGCTCGACCACGCCGTCCGCACGGCCGTCACGGGCCTGCCCTAGCGTTGCCGCCATGACGGACTGGGCCGCGATCGTGCTTGCCGGAGGGTCCGGGCGTCGGCTCGGCGGGGTCGACAAGGCCGGTGTCGTGCTCGGCGGGCGGACGTTGCTCGACCGCGCGCTGGCCGCCGTGGCGGGGGCGTCGAAGATCATCGTCGTCGGGCCCGAACGGGATGTCGACGGTGTCGTGTGGACACGCGAGGACCCGCCCGGCGGCGGCCCCGTCGCCGGGCTGGCGGCGGGGCTCGCGGCACTGGCCGATGTGGACCTCGTCGCCGTGCTGGCCGTGGACCAGCCCGGTGTCACGGCTTCCACTGTGGACCGTCTGCGGGACGCCGCAGGGGAAACCGGGGCCGTCCTGGTCGACGACGGGCACCTCCAGTGGCTCGCCGGGGTGTGGCGGACGGCCGTCCTGCGGACCGCGATGCCGGCGGAAACCGACGGGGCCTCACTGCGGTCCGTGCTGCGCCCGCTGGCCCCCGTCGAGGTGCCGGCGCGGCCCGGCGAGGCGCACGACGTGGACACGCCGGAGGACCTGGCGACCCTTCACAAGCGCCATACCGGTGACCAGGTTGACTAGGCTCGCGAAACCGCCAGTGCTGTGTGTGTTCTAGGAGGTTGACACGTGACCGAGTCCGGTCCGGGCACCGAGGGTGCGGTGGGCGAGCCGACGCCCAACACCCCCGCTCGTGATGCCCAGCTGCTCGAACGGACCGTGTTCGAGGTCAAGCGCGTCATCGTCGGGCAGGACCGGCTGGTCGAGCGGATGCTCGTCGGTCTCCTCGCGAAGGGCCACCTGCTGCTCGAGGGCGTGCCCGGCGTCGCCAAGACGCTCGCGGTCGAGACCTTCGCGAAGGTGGTCGGCGGGTCGTTCTCGCGCGTCCAGTTCACGCCCGACCTGGTGCCCGCGGACATCCTCGGCACCCGCATCTACCGGCAGAGCAGCGAGACGTTCGACGTCGAGCTCGGCCCGGTCGTCGCCAACTTCGTCCTCGCGGACGAGATCAACCGCGCGCCCGCCAAGGTCCAGTCGGCGATGCTGGAGGTGATGGCGGAGCGGCACGTGTCCATCGGCGGCAAGACGTTCCCCATGCCGAACCCGTTCCTCGTGCTCGCCACCCAGAACCCGATCGAGAACGAGGGCGTCTACCCCCTCCCGGAAGCCCAGCGCGACCGGTTCCTGTTCAAGATCCAGGTCGAGTACCCGACCGCCGAGGAAGAGCGCGAGATCGTCTACCGGATGGGCGTCGAGGCCCCGGTGCCGAGCCAGGTGCTCAGCCCGGACGAGCTCGTCCGCCTCCAGGGCGTGGCGTCCCGCGTGTTCGTGCACCACGCGCTGGTCGACTACGTCGTCCGCGTCGTGATCGCGACCCGAGCGCCGAAGGAGCACCAGCTCGACGACGTCGCCGGGTGGGTCGCGTACGGCGCGTCGCCGCGCGCCAGCCTCGGCATCATCGCCGCCGCCCGCGCGCTGGCGCTGGTCCGCGGCCGCGACTACGTGCTGCCGCAGGACGTCGTCGACGTCGTGCCGGACGTGCTGCGCCACCGCCTCGTGCTGTCCTACGACGCGCTGGCCGACGGCGTGCCGCTCGACCACATCATCACCCGCGTGCTCCAGACCGTGCCGCTGCCCCAGGTGTCCGCCCGGCCGCAGCCGCCCACCGGCCAGCCGGTCGCACCCGTGCAGGCCGGGATGGCCGGCAGGCCGTGAGCGCCGGGGAGGTCGGCGAACGCCCGTCCTGGGCTCCGCCGGTGATGCACGGCGGCCGCATGGAGGCCGCCCTGCGCACGCTCGAACTGGAAGTGCGCCGCAGGCTCGACGGACTGCTCCAGGGCAACCACATGGGCCTGGTCCCCGGACCGGGCTCCGAGCCGGGCGAGGCCCGGACCTACCAGCCCGGCGACGACGTGCGCCGGATGGACTGGGCCGTCACCGCCCGCACGACCGTGCCGCACATCCGCGAGACCGTCGCGGACCGCGAGCTGGAGACGTGGCTGGCCGTCGACCTGTCGCCCAGCCTCGACTTCGGCACCGCCGTGTGCGAGAAGCGCGACCTGGCCATCGCCGCAACGGCCGCCGTCGCGCACCTCACCAGGGGCGGCGGCAACCGGATCGGCGCGCTCGTGTCGACCGGCGACGCGCTGGTCCGCGTGCCCGCCCGCGGCGGCCTCGCGCACTCGCGCGGACTGATCCGCCGCGTCGCCGAGACCCCCCGCGCGCCCGAGGGCACCAGGGGCGACCTCGCGGGCGTGGTCGAGCAGCTGCGCCGCCCGCCGCGCCGCCGCGGCCTCGTCGTGGTGATCTCGGACTTCCTCGGCGACACCGGCTGGCAGCGCCCGCTGCGGGCCCTGTCCGCCCGGCACGACCTGGTCGCGATCGAGGTCGTCGACCCCCGTGACATCGACCTGCCCGACGTGGGCACCGTCGTGCTCGCCGACCCGGAGACGGGGCGGCAGCGCGAGGTCACCGCGTCACCGCTGCTGCGCCGCGAGTTCGCCGCGGCCGCAGCCGAACACCGCGCCGACGTCGCCGCGGGCCTGCGCCAAGCAGGCGCGGGCCACCTCGTGCTGCGCACCGACTCGGACTGGATCGCCGACGTCGTGCGCTTCGTCGTCGCCCGCAAGCGCCGCTGGTCTGGAGGAGTCGCCTGATGTTCGGGCTCAGCTTGGGGGCGTTCGCGACTCCGTGGTGGTTCCTGCTCGTGATCGCGGTCGCCGCGCTCGCGGTCGTCTACGTGCTGCTGCAACGGATGCGGCGCAGGCGGATGCTCCGCTTCGCGAACCTCGAACTGCTCGAGAAGGTCGCCCCGAAGCGCGAGGGCTGGTACCGCCACGTCCCCGCCGCGTTCCTGCTCGTCGCGTTCCTGCTGCTCACCGTCGCGCTCGCGGGCCCGACCGCCGAGCAGAAGGTCCCGCGCAACCGCGCCACCGTGATGCTGGTGATCGACGTGTCGCTGTCGATGAAGGCCACCGACATCCAGCCGTCGCGGTTGGAGGCGGCCCAGGTCGCGGCGAAGTCGTTCGCCGAGGGCCTGACCCCCGGCATCAACCTCGGCCTGATCTCGTTCGCCGGCTCGGCCACGGTCCTGGTCGCCCCGACCACCGACCGCGAGGCCGTCAGCCAGAGCATCGGCGACCTGAAGCTGGCGCAGTCGACCGCGACCGGTGACGCGATCGTCGCCGCCATGGCCGCGATCGACTCGTTCGGCAAGGTCGTCGGCGGCGCGGACGGCCCGCCGCCCGCCCGGATCGTGCTGATGACCGACGGCAAGGAGACGGTAGGCACCCGCAAGGCGTTCGACGCCGCAGGCGACGCCAAGAACGCGGGCATCCCGATCTCCACGATCTCGTTCGGCACCGAGCAGGGCGTCGTCGAGATCGAGGGCCGCCGCCAGGACGTGCCGGTCGACGACGACTCCATGAAGGAGATCGCCAAGCTCTCCGGCGGCGAGTTCTTCAAGGCGGCCAGTGCCGAGGAACTCCGCCGCGTCTACGACACCCTGGGCGAGCAGATCGGCTACGAGAAGAAGCAGGCCGACGCCAGCAAGCCGTGGCTCGTCCTCGGGACCGTCCTCGCCATGCTCGCCGCCGCCGGGGCCCTGGTCTTCGGCCAACGCCTGCCCTGACGGTGACGATCGACCATCGCGCCGAGGTCGAGCGGCTGCTGGACGGACCGCCGAGCGCGCTCGCGTTCCGCGCCCTGTGCGTGGCGGTCGGCCAGGCGGGTGGGTCCGCCGACCTGGTGGCCCGGTGCGCGGAGCGGTTGGCGCACTGGCCGGACGAGACGCGCGAGGCGCCATGGTCGTGGCTCGCGGGTCTGGAGGCCGGGGTCGAGCGGCCGACGTGGCCGCTTGTCCGGTCGCTGACCCTGCGGTCGGCGGCCATCGGCATCGTCGACTTGGCGCTGCCCGATCCGCGGGTGATGCCGGATCTGACCCACCTCGACCTCGGCCGGTTCGCGCACGACCAGCTCGACGCGCTGTCCCGGACCGCCGACCAGTGGCCCGGCCTGCGGTCCGTCCGCACCGGGCACCTCACCCAGTTCGACGCCGAGGCCGTGGCGCGGCTCGCGACGAGCGCCGCCGTGGCGCGGCTCGACTCGCTCGTGCTGGTGGGCGTCGAGGAATCCTTGTGGCACTTCGAGATCCCGCCGTTCCGGCCGGCCGCCGGGCCGCCGTGGCGGCTGCGGCACGCGGGCCTGCGAGCCCCGGACCTGGTCCACCTCCTGCGGTCGGGGCTCGTGCCCGACCTGCGGTCCGCCGAAGTCCTGGTGAGCAGCCTCGACGAGGCCCGCGACCTCGCCGAGTGCCCGGAGTTGGCCGGGCTCGACCGGCTGGCCATCGGGTTCCGCGTCGGCCGCGACGGGATGCACGTGATGGGGCGACCGGTCGTCGGCAACGTCCTCGTCGAGGACGACGAGGCGTGCGAGGTGTTCTTCGCGCGGGCCGATCTGGCGGGACTGCGCGACCTCGCGGTGGTGGGCGCGACGACGGGGCCCAACCGGGAAGGGCTGGGACCGCGTGGGGTGGACGCCGTGGTCGCGAGTGGTGTGTTGCCTCGGTTGACCGGTCTGCGCCTCGAACGGCTCCCGCTCGGCGACGCGGCGCTCACCCGCGTCCTCGCGGCCGTGGACCCGGACCGCCTGGAGGAGTTGGCGCTCGTGGACGTCGTCGCCACGGACGCGACGGCCGCCGCGTTCGCGGGCACGTTCCCCTGGCTGCGCTCGCTCGACTTGAGCCGCAACGTCCTGGGCCCCGAAGGCGCGCGACGGCTGGCGACTGACGTCCGGCTGCCCGAGTTGCGGCGGCTTGACCTGAGCGGGGGCCGGGCCGGCTCGCCGTACTACGGGCGGAACGCGGTCCAGCCGATCGGCGACGCCGGTGTCGCGGCGTGGGCCCGCTCGTCCAACGCCGACCGGTTGACGCACCTGGCCCTGGCGGCCGTCGGGCTCGGGATGCCCGGACTGACCTCGTTGCTGGAGTTGACCGGGTTCGAATCGCTGGACCTGGCGCACAACCCGCTCGGCGACTGGTCCCCGGCGTTCCGCGACGCCCCGGTCTGGAACGCGGTGGAGCGCTTGGACGTCACGGCGTGCGGGCTGGGGGACGACGCCGTCGAAGCCCTCACGGCGACCGCGTCCGCCCCGCGCCTGCACCGGGTGTCGCTCGCCTACAACAGCCTTGGGTCCCGGAGTGCGCGAGCCCTCGCCGAGTGGCCGCTGCTGCCGCAGTTGTGGGAGTTGGACCTGCACGACCACGTCATCGGGGACGACGGGCTCCGCGCGCTGGCCACGTCCGGTGCGGCGGCGCGGCTGCTCACCCTCGACCTGGAACAGGACTGCTGGAACACCGAAGCGCGTTCGTTCGACCTGCCGCTGCCCGACGAGGTCGTGGCCCTGGAGTCGTTTCCCGGCCTCGACACGCTGCTGCTCGGCGTCGTCGACGAGTACCACGGGGCGCGGTACTCCTGCGGATTCCCCTCGTACACCGCGCTCCTGGCGTCGGGCACCGCTCGGCCCGAGTTGCGGGCGTTCCTCGCCGTGCTCGACCCGGAGGAGTTAACGGATACCGGGTCGGTCGGGGGCGACCCCGACCGCGACTTCCGCACGCGGTGGGCCGAGCGCCACGTCGACGCCGTGGCGGAGGCCGTCGACTTCGCCCGTCGGCTCGCCGACTAGCCGTGCAGATCCCGGTAGGCCTCGGCCGCGCCGGGGTGCAGGGGGATGGTGGTCGTGCCGATGAGGCTGCGGACGTCGAGGAACTGCGTGCCCAGTGCCTGGGTGGGGACCAGGTCGGCGGCGCGTTCGACCAGGGTGCGGGTGATGGTGGTCGCGACGGCGTCCGGGAGGTCCGGGCGGCAGACGAGCAGGTTGGCGACGCCGACCGTGGGGATCTCTTCCTGGGCGCGGTAGACGCCCGCCGGGACCGACACCGGTTCGTACACGGGGCCGTAGCGGGCGCGCAGGGTCGGGAGGACGTCGGACAGCGGGAGCAGCCGGACGGGGACCTGCCGGTCCAGGTCGGAGACCGTGGGTGTCGGGACGCCGCCGGACCAGAGGAACGCGTCGATCCTGCGGTCCGCCAACGCTTGCGCGGCCTCGGCGAGCGGCAGGTGGTCGACGCGGTCGCCCAGGGTGGCCTCGGTGACCAGGCGGTCGCCGAAGACGCTGGCTCCGGACCCGCGAGCGCCGAGGGACAGCGGGCGGTCGGCCAGGTCGTGGACGGACCGGGCGGGGTCGTCGGCGCGGACGACGAGCTGGAAGTAGTTCTCGTACACGCGGCCGAGCGCGCGGAGGTCGGTGCCGGTCGCGGTGTCCGCGAGGGTGAGGCCGAGGTCGGCTTGGCGGTCGCGGAGCAGGGACAGGTTCTCCAGGCTGCCCGCGGTGACACGTGGTGTGACGTGCGGGTTCGGGTCCAGTTGCCGGGCGAGGAGGGTGGCGAAGTCGAGGTAGAGGCCGCCCTGTTCGCCCGCCGCGAGGGTCAGGGACGACGTGGGCGTGGGGGAGCAACCGGCCAGGGCGAGCGTGCCGAGGAGGAAGGTGCGGCGGCTGACGGTCACAGCGGCGGCTCCAGGGGCAGGGTGAGCCGGGCGCGCAGGCCGTGCGGGTCGGCGGTGCTCAACGACAGGGTGCCGCCGCGGGCGGTGGCGACGCGGTCGGCGATGGCCAGGCCCAGACCGGTGCCGCGGGTCGTGGTGCCGCCGCGCCAGAACCGGGTCGTGGCGAGGGCCAGCTGGTCGGGCGGCAGGCCGGGGCCGTGGTCGGTGACCTCCAGCCACGCCGTGCCCGCCGCGCGGTCCGCGCCGAGCGTCACGTGGCCGCCGTCGCCGTGCTTGACGGCGTTGTCGATCAGCACGTCGAGCACCTGGGCGACGTCGGATTCGGGGCAGCGCACCAGGATCGCGAGCCCGGTGGGGATATCGGCGGTCGCCGACCAGAAGTCCGCGCGGTCCGCCACGACCGCGCCGAGGTCGGCCAGCGCGGGCTCCCGACCGCCCGCGGCGGCCTCCGTCGCGGTGCTCTCGGCGGTCGCCAGCGCCAGCAGACCGTCCAACAGGGACTCCAGCCGTTCGACCTCCGCCACGGCCGCGCGGTAGGTGCCGTCCGGACCGACCTGGGCGGACAGCACGTCCATCCGCAACCGCAGCGCCGCCAACGGGTTGCGCAACTGGTGGGAGGTGTCCGCGATGAGCCTGCGCTGCTGGTCGGCCGCCTCGCTCACGGCGTCGGACATGCGGTTGAACGACTCCGACAACGCCCGCAGCTCGCGCGGGCCGCTGCTGCTCGGCACGTGCGCCCGGCGCTGGCCGGACGTGACGGCGCGGACGCCGCCCTCCAGTTCCGCCAACGGCCGCAGGAGCCAGCGGGACACCACGAGCGCCAGCGCCACGCACCCCAGCCCGGCGGCCAGCGCGCCCGCCAGCACCCACGCCCAGCCGACCGCGACGTCGGACGCGGCGAGGTCGGTAGACGCGCGCAGCACCACGACACCCGCTACCCCGGTCCCCGTGCCGACCGGGCGGGCGAACACGACCGTGCCGGTCGACCACGGGCGGACGGTCGGGACCGGCGCGGCGGGCTGGTTGCGCAGGGCGGCGTCCACGGCCTCCGACAGCGCCGGATCGTCGGGGGAGAGGTCGCCGGAGCGGGCCACGACCTGCCGCTGCCCGTCGAGGACGAGCACGGGTTCGGCGTAGAGGGCGGTGAACGCGGTGATCTCGGCGGCCAGCGCCTCGCGGTCGCCGGTCGCCAGCGCGGCGAACCGGTCCAGGTCCGCGGTGCGGCTGATCACGAACCGCTGCGTGCGCTCGGCGGCCGTGCTGGACAGCAGGGGGAGGGCGAACGCCGTGACGGCCGTCGCGGAGAACAGCAGCAGCACGACCAGGAGACGTCTACGCATCCGCGCTCAACCGGTAGCCGAAACCGCGGATCGTGGCGATGACGCCCGGCCGGTCCAGCTTGGCCCGCAACTGCGTGAGGTGCACGTCCAGGGTCCGCGACACCGCGAGGTACGCGTCACCCCACACCTCGTCCATGAGCTGCTGCCTGCTGACCGCCGTGCCCGGACGACTGGCCAGCACCGCCAGCACGGCGAACTCCTTCGTGGTCAGCGCCACGTCCCGACCCGCCACGACCACGCGCCGCGCGTCCAGGTCGATCTCCACGTCACCCACCCGCACCACCCGGTCCGCCGTCCCCGTGCGGGCAGCGCCGCGCCGGACCACGGCGTCCATCCGCGCTAGCAGCTCGGCGAGCCGGACCGGTTTCACCAGGTAGTCGTCCGCGCCCGACCGCAGGCCGCGCACGATCGAGCGCTCGTCGCCACGGGCCGTGAGGACGAGGATCGGGACGTCCGCCACGCGGCGGACCTTGCGCAGCACCTCCAGCCCGTCCTGGTCCGGCAACCCCAGGTCGAGCAGCAGCAGGTCGAAGTCCCGGTGCGCGGTGAGCGCGTCCACACCCCGCGCCACCCGCCGGGGTTCGTGGCCGTGGGCGCCGAGCGCCTCGACGAGGGCGTCCGCCACCCCGTCGTCGTCCTCGACGAGCAGTACCCGCACCGGGTGCTCCTTCCGCGTGTGGGGGTTCAGTATCGCTGCCCGTGTGTAGACAATGCTGGTGTGAGCATCGATGAGGTGGAGTCGGCTGCCCGGCTCGACGAGGCGAGCGCGGCCCTGGAGGACCTCCAGGGCGTGCTGGCAGGCGAGGAACCGATCCAGGAAGCCCTCCAGGGCCTGGCGGAGGCCGCCGTGCGCGTCATCGCCGACGCCGGGGCGGTGAGCATCACCATCGTCGACGGTGAGAACGCCAGCACCGCCGCCTCCACCAGCGACGAGGTCATCCGCATCGACGCCGAGCAGTACGCCTCCGGTGAGGGCCCGTGCCTCGAAGCCGCCCACACCATCGCCCCGGTCCGCGTGGCCGTGGCCGAAGCCCACGACCGCTGGCCCGTCTTCGCCGCCGCGGCCGAGAAGGCAGGTGTCGTCGCCTACCTCTCCGCCCCGTTGGCCGTCGGCGAGGACATCCTCGGCTCGCTCAACGTGTACGGCTACGTCGACGAGGCCTTCGACCCGTACGACGAGGCCCTGCTCCGCCTGTTCACGACCGCGGCCTCCGGCGCGATCACCGCGGCACGCCGCTCGACGCGGTCCCGGCAGATCATCACGAACCTCACGAAGGCCCTGGTGTCCCGCGCCGAGATCGACCAGGCCAAAGGCGCGCTCATGGCCGTCCACGGCATCGAACCCGACGTGGCGTTCCAACGACTCGTGGAGGAGTCGCAGACGACGAACACGAAACTCGTCGAAGTGGCCCGAAGACTCCTGGAGTCACTGCGGGAGAAAGCGGAGTAGCGGTCGGCCCCACCCCTCCGGATCGGGTGAACGCGGCGCGGTCGAGCGGCCGCCCGCCGCCGGTTCGTCGAGGATCTGGAAATTCGGGAAAACTCGTCGCGTCACCCTGTCGATTTCGGTCGTCCTCGTTCGTCGGGTAGGCGGAACGACGACAACACGGAGGTACACCATGCGGTACATGCTGCTCATCTGTGCTCAGGAAGGCGTCGAGGTCGACGTGGTCGAGCCGATCGAGCCGTGGATCGAGTTCGTGGGGAAGCGGTGGTTGGACGGGTCGCGGTTGCGGCCGGTCGGGGATGCCACGTCGGTGGTCGTGCGGGACGGGGAGGTCGTGGTGTCCGACGGGCCGTTCGCGGAGACCAAGGAGCAGGTCGCCGGGTTCGACCTGGTGGAGTGCGCTGACCTGGACGAGGCCCTGGAGATCGCGGCTCGGCACCCCGTGGCGCGGTTCGGGACGGTCGAGGTCCGGCCGCTCTGGGAGGACTGATGACCTCGGTCGAGGACGTGTTCCGGGAGGAGTGGGGGAACGTCGTCGCGACGCTCATCCGGACCACCGGTGACTGGGACTTGGCCGAGGAGTGCGCGCAGGAGGCGTTCGCGGTCGCCGTGGAGCGCTGGCCCCTGGACGGGGTGCCGCGGCGGCCGGGAGCGTGGTTGACGACGACGGCGCGCAACCGCGCGCTGGACCGGTTGCGGCGCAAGGCGAACGAGGCCGTGAAGGTGCGGGAGGCTGCCGTGGTGGTCGGTCCGGACGACCCCGACGACGACAGCGGCGTGCCCGACGAGCGGCTGCGGTTGATCTTCACCTGCTGCCACCCCGCGCTGGCGGTGGAGGCGCAGGTGGCGTTGACGCTGCGGACGCTCGTCGGGCTGACGACCGTGGAGATCGCGCGGGCGTTCCTGGTGCCGGAGGCGACGATGGCGCAACGGCTGGTGCGGGCGAAGCGGAAGATCCGCAACGCCCGCATCCCGTACCGGGTGCCACCGGACCACGTGCTGCCGGAACGGACGCGGGCGGTGCTGGCGACGCTGTACCTGCTGTTCAACGAGGGGTACTCGGCCACGGCCGGTGCGGACCTCGTGCGGCAGGGGCTGTGCGCGGAGGCGATCCGGATCGGGCGGGTGCTGGTCGGGTTGATGCCGGACGAGCCGGAGGCGGTGGCGCTGCTGGCGTTGATGCTGCTCCACGACGCCCGCCGGGTGACCAGGGTGGACGACGCCGGTGACCTGGTGGTGCTGGGCGAGCAGGACCGGAGCCGGTGGGACCGGGCGCAGATCGCCGAGGGCGAGGCGCTCGTGGAGTCCGCGTTGCGGCGCGGGCCCGTGGGGCCGTACCAGGTGCAGGCGGCCATCGCGGCGTGCCACGCGTCGGCCGTGACCGCGGAGGAGACGGACTGGCCGCAGATCGCCGCGCTGTACGGGAAGTTGGTGCGGTTGGTGCCGTCGCCGGTGGTGGAGCTGAACCGGGCCGTGGCGGTGGGGATGGCCGACGGGCCCGCTGTGGGGTTGGCGTTGGTGCTGGCTCTGGACGCGTCGGGGGCGTTGAGCGGGTATCACCTGTTGGCCGCTACGCGGGGGGATTTGTTGCGGAGGTTGGGGCGGTCGGCTGAGGCCGCGGAGGCTTATCGGGAGGCGTTGGAGTTGGTGGCCACTGATGCCGAGCGAAGGTTTTTGGTGCGGCGGTTGGAGGAAGTTGGTTAGTCGGGCTTGCCTGCTGGTTGGAGGCGCAGGGCTCGGACTTCTTCGCGCAGGGCGCGGAGTTCTTCGAGGATCAGGGAGTCGTCCGGGGCGGGGCGCGGGGCCGGGACGGGGGACTGGATCTCGGACTCCATGGCGCTGCACACGACGGCGATGAAGAGGTTGAGCATCGTGAACGTGCCCACCAGGAGGTAGCAGACGAAGAAGATCCAGGCCAACGGCTGTGCGGGCATCAGGTCGCGCATGACGTCGGACCAGCCGTCGCCCGTGGTGATCTGGAAGAGGGTGAGGACCGTGGAGCCCAGGTCGGCGAAACGGGCGTCGCCGGTGGACTGGAACAGGTTGCTGGCCACCACGCCGCCCACGTAGAGCAGGAGCGTGAGGAGGCCGGAGAGGGAGACCAGGCCTGGAATGGACTTCACCAGGGCGGAGACGACTCGGCGCATGCTCGGGACCATCGAGACGAGGCGCAGGGCTCGGAGGATGCGGAGGGAGCGCACCACCGAGAGGACGCCGCCCGCCGGGAGCAGCGAGATGCCCACCACCAGGAAGTCGAAGCAGTTCCACGGGTCGCGGAAGAAGCGCAGGCGGTGGGCGTAGAGGCGAGCCGTCAGCTCGGCCACGAAGATGCCCAGGGCGATGTGGTCCAACGTGGTCAGGAGGGTGCCGTGGGTGGCCACGAGGGAGGCGGAGGTTTCGCAGCCCAGGGCGATGGCGTTGATCAGGATGACGGCGATGATCACGCGTTGGAAGGGCTTGCCGTCCACGATGGTGCCTACGCGGTCGCGCAAAGCCATGGGAACTCCTGAGGTCGGCCCGTGGGTCGCGGGCGTGCTTCTGGAGAAGAGGGTGCGCCGCGTGGTCGTCCATTGCGGACGGGGACAGGGTAGTGGATCTCTCGGGGCGAGGGTCGGTATGGGGGGTTCACCCGATGTGGGTACTTGGGGCGGGGGCTGGGTGGGGGCTTGTTGTCGGACCCCGTGGGTAGCGTGTGTGTCGGGGGGTTCTCGCGTTTGGGGGACCTCTGGGAGGTCTGCAACGGGTCCGTGGTGCGCCGTGGGTGTTTTGGGAGGCTAACCCCCGATTGCGCCGATTATCCCACCCTCTTTCGCTTTGTCAAGGCTGGAAA
>NZ_JBHYHC010000114.1:0-31078 GCF_042738955.1 Umezawaea sp. NPDC059074 | reverse complement strand
TCGAATGGTTGAAGCAAAAGGAACGACACGGGGGCGATAGGTAGACAACGTTGGCAACCATTCCGTGAATGGTGCCCTCGAATCAACGCGCGCTTTTTCGGAAATCGCGCTCTCGTGCCGTTCTCCCACGTCCGAATCCTGTCTCCGCCGATTTCCCGTCGACCCGGATGGAGAACGATGGACGAGCGCGCCCGGCCCGGCTGGCTGACCTCACTGGTGTCCCGCCGCGCGGTGCTGGCCACCGGTGCGGCGGGGCTGGCCGCGCCCGTGGCCATGACCCTCGGCGTCGCCGCGCCCTACGAGTCCGCCACCGCGCAATCGGGGACGGTCCGGAAGGTCACGATCTACGCGGAAGCCCTGCCCGGCAACCTGTACGGCTACGGCCTCGCACCCGGACAGGCGACGATCCCCGGCCCGGTGCTGGAGATCTACGAGGGCGACACCCTGGAGATCACCCTCGTCAACAACACCGACCGGCGGATGTCCATCCACCCGCACGGCGTCGACTACAGCACCGAGTCCGACGGCAGTCCGCTCAACGCCTCCTTCAACAACCCCGGCGAGACGCGCACCTACACCTGGCGGTCGCGGGAGATGTTCGCCGCCGCCGGACGGCGCTGGATGCCGGGCAGCGCGGGCTACTGGCACTACCACGACCACGCCATGGGCACCGACCACGGGACCCTCGGCATCGCCCGCGGCCTGTACGGCGCGCTCGTGGTGCGCCGCCGCGGCGACATCCTGCCGGACAAGCAGATCACCGTCGTGTTCAACGAGATGTCCATCAACAACCAGATCGCGCCGAACACGCCGCTGTTCGAGGCGAACCTCGGCCAGCGGGTCGAGTGGATCGCGATCGGCCACGGCAACCAGTTCCACACCTTCCACCTGCACGCGCACCGGTGGGCGGACAACCGCACCGGGATGCTCGAAGGCCCGACCGACCCCAGCCAGGTGGTCGACAACAAGGACCTCAACCCCGGCAGCTCGTTCGGGTTCCAGGTGCTGGCCGGGGAGGGCGTCGGGCCCGGCGCGTGGATGTACCACTGCCACGTGCAGAACCACTCGGAGACCGGGATGTCCGGGATCTTCCTCGTGCGCACGGCCGACGGCGGGATGCCGCCCGGCGCGCAGGAGGCGATCGACCGCTTCCGCGGCCACGCCCACGGCACGGCGGTCGCCCCGGCGGCGGACCCGGCCACCGGGCAGCACCAGCACTCGCCGTCGTGACCACGGTTAAGGAGTCAGGGATGGGGCCAAGGACGTCTCCACGCGGTTCGCGCCGGAGGACGGGCAGGCACGCGGTGGCGGCCTTCGCCGCCGCGGTGATGGTGCTCGGCGGGACGCTGACCGCGCCCTCCGCGGTGACGGCCGCCCCGGCGCCCGCGGTCACCGCCGCCGCGCCGGTGTCCGTCCTGGTGTTCCACGGCGCCGCCGCCGACCAGCAGGACCCCGTCGTGCGCGCGGTCGAGGCGCTGCGGGAGATCGGCGCGGCCAACGGCATCGCCGTCGAGCAGTCGTCGGACCCGGCCGCGTTCACCGCGGCGAACCTCGCCCGGTACCGCGGCGTCGTGTTCCTGTCGGCGCAGGGCGCGACCCTCACGCCGGACCAGGAGGCCGTCCTGCGCGACTACCTGAAGGCGGGCGGGGGTTTCCTCGGCGTGGGCGACGCCGCCAAGGCCCAGGAGCAGTCGACCTGGTTCACCGGCCTCATCGGCACCCGGCCCGTGGGCAACGAGCCCGTGGTGGAAACCGTGACGGCGAGCGGCGAGAACCCGCCGAACGAGACCAAGGAGAAGCTGACCGACGGCAACCCGGCCACCAAGTGGCTCGCCCGCACCCCGACGGGCTGGGTGTCCTACCGGTTGCGCGCCGCCGCCTCGGCGAAGCGCTACACGCTCACGTCGGCCAACGACACCCAGGGCCGCGACCCGAAGGACTGGACGGTGCAGGGGTCCGCGGACGGCACGAACTGGACCGACCTGGACCGGCAGACCGGCCAGGCGTTCCCGGACCGCCTCCAGACCCGGTCGTTCACCATCGCCGACCCGAAACCGTTCCTGCACTACCGCCTGACCATCACGGCGAACTCCGGCGAGCCGCTGATCCAGCTCGCCGACTTCCGGCTCGTCTCCGGCGACCCGCCGCCGACGCCGGAGGTGCGCCAGTCCGTGGTCGACGTCCTGGACCGGCAGCACCCGGCGACCAAGGACCTGCCGCTCACCGTCTCGCGCTCGGACCGGTGGTACAACTGGGATCCGAGCCCGGTGGGGACCGTGCACACCGTCGCGCAGGTGGAGGAGTGGCGGTACGACGCGGGACAGGGGGCCAACGGGCCGTTCCACCCGGTGTCCTGGTGCCGCGACTACGAGGGCGGCCGGTCGTTCTACACCGGCATGGGCCACACCGAGGCGAGCTACGGGGAGGACGCGTTCCGCGGCCACCTGGCCGGCGCGCTGAAGTGGACCACCGGTCTGGTGCGCGGTGACTGCCAGGCCACGATCGCCGCGAACTACAAGATCGAACGCCTGACCGCGGCCAACCAGACCGGTCAGCTCGACCAGATCGGCGAGCCGCACGGCCTGACCGTCGCCCCGGACGGCACGGTGTTCTACGTCGGCAAGGCGGCCTGCCCGTCCGGCCCGGTCGTCGACTGGACCGACCCGAAGGTCGGCCTGGGCTGCGGCACGATCCACCAGTTCAAGCCCGACACCAAGCAGGTCGCGCTGCTGGCGACCCTTCCGGTGATGGGCAACCGCGGCAGCGGCACCGAGCTGGTGAAGAACGAGGAGGGCCTGCTGGGCATCGTGCCCGACCCGGCGTTCACCGACAACGGGTGGCTCTACGTCTACTGGATGCCGCAGGACACCGTGGACCGGGAGAAGCGGACCGGCAAGCGCACCATCTCCCGGCTGACCTACGACCGCACCGCGCAGAAGATCGACCTGGCCACGCGCAAGGACCTGCTCCAGTGGGAGGTCCAGCAGCACAGCTGCTGCCACGCGGGCGGCGGCATGGCGTTCGACGCCAAGGGGAACCTGTACGTCGGCTCCGGTGACAGCAACTCCTCCCAGGGTTCGTCGGGCTACTCCGGCAACAACTGGACCGCCGACTGGCAGGGACTGTCCTTCCAGGACGCCCGGCGCACGGCGGGCAACACCAACGACCTGAACGGCAAGATCATCCGCATCCACCCGGAGGCGGACGGCACGTACACGATCCCGCAGGACAACCTGTTCCCGCCGGGCACCGAGAAGACCCGGCCGGAGATCTACGTGATGGGCGTGCGCAACATCTCCCGCCTCCAGATCGACCCGACCACCCAGTGGCTGACCGCCGCGTGGGTCGGTCCGGACGCGACCTCGCCGAGCCCGGACCTGGGCCCCGCCAAGTACGAGACCGCGACGATCATCACCAAGGCGGGCAACCACGGCTGGCCGTACTGCATGGGCAACAAGCAGCCCTACCGCGACCGGAGCACCACCGACGCCACCAAGCTCACCGGCTGGTACGACTGCGACGCGCCGAAGAACGAGTCGCCGCGCAACACCGGCCTGGTCGACCTGCCCCCGGTGCAGAACAACATGATCTGGTACTCCCCGGACGGCGGCGGCCCGGTGTTCCCCGCCCGCTCCGACGGCAGCGGCGTCCCGACCTACAACGCGGCAGACGCCACCTACACGCAGCCGTACCTGCGCGGTGGCGGCCAGGCGGTCATGTCCGGTCCCACCTACCACCGGGAACTGGTGGACACCGGCAGCGGTGTCGCCTGGCCGGAGTACTGGGACGACAAGTGGTTCATCGGCGACCAGTCCAACGCCGCCAACCGGATCGCGGTGACCGTCGACCCGGCGGGCGTGCCGACCGCCGCGCCCCCGGCGTTCGCCGAGTCGCTGCGCGCGATCATCCCCAGCGGCAACGGCAACGACCGGTTGCAGAGCTGGATGGACGCGAAGTTCGGCCGTGACGGCGCGCTGTACCTGCTCGACTACGGCGGAGGGTTCTTCACCTTGCACCCCAACCAGAAGCTCATCCGGATCACCTACCAGGGCGGTGCGAAGACGCCGAAGCCCGCGGCGACGTCCGTCGCGGTGCAGAACAAGCCGCTCACCCTGGGCTTCACCGGCTCGCGGTCCGGCGGCGCGTCCTACCGCTGGGACTTCGGCGACGGCGGCTCGTCGACCGAGGCCGACCCGCGGCACACCTACGCGAAGGTCGGGACCTACCAGGCGAAGCTCACCGTGACCTACGCCGACGGGGAGACCCAGGTCGTGCCGGTCGCGGCGAACGTCGGCTGCGCGACCACCGACAACCGCGACATGGTGTGGGTGGGCGACCAGGACTCCGGTGTCGCCAACAAGGACGTCGGCGGCGGCTGCACGGTCAACGACCTGATCGACGACGAGAGCGCGTGGCCGGACCACGGCGCGTTCGTCCGCCACGTCACCGCCGTCACCGACCAGTTGCGCAAGGACGGCGTGCTCACGGCACGGGAGAGCGGCGCGATCGTCCGCACGGCGGCCGGGTCGGACGTCGGCACGCCCGCCAACACCGGCTACGAGCCCCTGTTCGACGGCACGGAGAAGTCATTGCTGGGCTGGACGCAGGCCCCGAGCGGCTCGTTCTCGATCCAGCCGGACGGCTCGCTGCGCTCCTCCGGCGGGCTGGGCATGCTCTGGTACTCGGCCAAGCAGTTCGGCGACTTCTCGCTGAAGCTCCAGTTCCGCGACAAGTCGCCGGAGGGCACCCGCGCCAACAGCGGTGTGCTCACCCGGTTCCCCGATCCCCGCATCCCGCTGGAACAACGGCCGCCGGGCAGTTGCGGCACCACGGGGTCGGCGCGCACGTCGCCCGCCTGGGTCGCGATCTTCTGCGGCCACGAGGTCCAGATCTACGACGGGGCCACCGGCGAGCCGCAGAAGACGGGGTCGATCTACAACTTCGACCCGATCGGGCTGCCGGAGGGCGGCGTGCCCCCGAAGGAGACCTGGAGCAACTACGAGGTCCGGGTCGTCGGGCAGCACTACACGATCCTGCGCGAGGGCGTGGTGATCAACGAGTTCGACAACACGCCGGGCAAGCAGTCGTCGCGGGCCGGTGACCCGCCGACGGACCTGCGCCAGTTCGCCACCGGCTTCGTGGGGCTCCAGAACCACGGGACCAGCGACCTGATCGAGTTCCGCGACGTCCGGGTGCGGTCGCTGTAGTCACCACGAGAGGTGCGGCATGTTTCGACGCTTGATCGCCGGTGCGACCTGCGCCCTGCTGTGGGTGTCGCCGATGGCCGTGGTCGCGGCCTCGGCGGCGCCCGTGCGGGCCCAGGAGCAGGTGCTGACCTGGACGGCCGACAACGACATCACCCGCTACAAGTCCGCGCCCATCACGGCGACCGCGGGCGTGACGAAGATCGTCTGGGAGAACAGCGAGGCCACCGGCAACACGACGGGCATGCCGCACACCCTCACCTTCGACACCTCGGCCGTCGGCTACAACCACGACGTCGACCTCAACGTCCTGGCCAACCCGTTCGACACCCAGAACGGCAGGCACGAGGCCACGGTCACCCTCACGCCCGGCAAGTACCGCTACTTCTGCTCGATCCCCGGCCACGGGTCGATGGTGGGGGAGTTCACCGTGACCGCGGGCGGTGAGGACGTGACACCGCCGACGGTGGTCGCGGACGTCACCGGCTCGAAGAACGCCGCGGGCGAGTTCCTCGGCAGCGCCACGGTCACCGTCACCGCGTCCGACTCGGGTTCCGGGGTGGGCCTGGTCGAGCACGAGGTCGACGGCGGCGGCTTCAACCCCTACACCGCACCGGTTCGAGTCACCGCGGTCGGCGACCACACCGTGCGCTTCCGGGCGACCGACGTGGCGGGCAACACCTCCACCATCGGCTCGACGGCGTTCCGCGTCGTCGCGCCACCCTCCGACACCACACCGCCCACCGTGGCCGGGAGCGTGGCGGGCACCAAGGACGGGGCGGGCAACTACGTCGACAAGGCCACCGTCACCATCACCGCGACCGACGCCGACTCCGGGGTCGACCTCGTCGAGTACCAGGCGCACTCCGGCACCTGGACCCGGTACACGGGGCCGTTCGACGTCACCGAGGTCGGCTCGCACATGGTGCACTTCCGCGCCAGGGACAAGGCCGGGAACGTGTCCCCGGAAGGCATGGTCAGCTTCACCGTGGTCGCCGCCCCGCCGGTCGACACCACGCCCCCGACGACGTCCGCCGCGCTCTCCGGGACCACCACCCCGACCGGCGACTACGTCGGCCGGGCGACCGTGACGATCACCGCGACGGACGCGGGGTCCGGCGTGAAGCTCGTGGAGTACCTGCTGGACAACGGGAGCTGGACGCCGTACACGGCACCGGTCGCGGTGAACGCCCTCGGCGCGCACACCGTGCGCTACCGGGCCTCGGACAACGCGGGCAACACCGCGGCGGAGCGGACCGTGACGTTCACCGTCGTCGGCTCGGGCTCCGACGCGTGCCCGGACTCCGACGAGCGCCCGACCGTGGTCATCGGCCAGGACGACACCCTGGTCCCGAACGTCGACACCGGGAACGGCTGCACCGTCAGCGACCTCGTCGACCAGCACCGCGGGTACCCCGACCACGGGGCGTTCGTCCGGCACGTCGAACTGGTCACCGGCGACCTCGTGACCGGTGGCGTGCTGACCCGCAGGCAGCAGGGCGTCCTCGTGCGCGCGGCCTCGCGATCCGACATCGGCAAGTAGCTTCGCACAGCAGGGAGAACCCAGATGGCTGCACGGACCGCCTCCACCTTCGCGATCTCGATCGCCCTCGTCACCGCGTCGGTGGTGGGCACGGCCCCGAGCGCCAGTGCTGACCTCGTGACGTACTGCGTGGGCAGCGGCGGGGCCGTCACGGTCCCGAACGACCTGTTCGTGCCCGCGGGCGAGTCGTGCTCGCTGCGCGGCACGACCGTCACCGGCGACGTGCGCGTGGCGGCGGGCGCGAACCTCGTGATCAGCGGCGGCCGGGTCAACGGCGCGGTCGCCGTCGCGGCCGACGGCTACCTCGACGCGACCGACACCCGCGTGGACGGGGCCGTCACCCTGGCGGCGGGCGGGTTCGGCGTGTTCCTGAAGAACTCCGACACCGGCGGCGTGGTGCTCCAGCCGAAGGGCTCAGCCACCATCGAGGGGTTCCTGTTCGCCGAGCGGGGGTCCAAGGTCGACGGCACGGTCACCGCGGGCGTCGGCGAGGTGGTGCTGACCGACAGCGAGGTGACCGGCAACGTCGGCACCAACGGGGCGTACTTCACCGACGTGCACGGCACGTTCGTCGACGGCACCCTGTCCGTGCTGAACAACGCGACCGGCAGCGTGGTGTGCGGCAGCGCGGTGCAGGGGAAGTCCACGTTCGCGGGCAACGTCGGCGGCGTGCAGCTCGGCCCGAACGGCGGCCTCGACACCTGCGCCTCCGGCGGCTACTTCGCCAGGGACGTCAGCGTCTCCAACACCACCGGCGGCCGCACGACGCTCGACGACAACGTGATCAACGGCGCGCTCACACTGACCGCGAACACGCCGGTCGGCGAGGTGGCGGCCAACAACCGGATCCGCGGCGGGGTCGTGGGGGAGCGGTCCGAGCCGACCGCGGCCAAGGCCGCGACCGCCGACAGCACGCGCGGCACCGCGAAGGAGCGCGCCGCGAACCGCCTCGCGCGGGTGGACGCCTCCGTGGCGGTGAAGGGCAAGGCGCGCCTGTGAGGTGAGCCGCTCACGTGTAGTGGTCCTGGAGGCGGGCGTGGCGGAACTGGTGCACCGCGCCCGCCTGGCGCAGCACACCGAGCCGCCGCGCCTCGGCCAGGAACCGCGGGAGCCGCCACGGCAGCTTCCCCGTCAGCGGCAACCAGAACCGGGTGATCACCAGCCACCGCCCCCAGGCTTTGCCGGACAGCAGCACCACACCCGCGATCCCGCCCACCGCCACCGCCATCTCGACGGTGGCGATCCACGTGAGCATCCCGAGCGCCAACGCGAACGCCGTTGCCTGGATGATCGCGTTCGTCCGGTCCATCGCCAGGGAACTCGACGGGCTGGTCGCGCTCCGCAGGTCGATCGTCGTCTCCAAGTCGGTGATCACCCGCGCGGCGCGGGCGGCGATCGCGGCCACGACGCCGACCAGCACCCCGAGCACGGCTCCGACCAGGGTGCAGACGGGGATGTTCACCCAGGCCGGGAGCCGCTCGTCCACCGAGGACCCCGTGATCGCCATGACCGCGCCGAACGCCGCTCCGCCGAACGTGCCGGTCAGTCCGCTAGTCACCACGTAGCTGGCGAGCTGGAAGTCGACGAACTGCTTCCGCGTCCCGGCGAGGAAACCGGTGTCGTCGGTCGGGGTCACCGACACCCACAGCCCGAGCAGCACCAGACCGGGGAACCGGTCGACGGGTACGTGTCCGGACCCGAAGAGCATCTCCACCGCGCTGAACAGGACGATCGCGAGCACGGCGACGATGACGAACCTCTTGCGGTGCAGGCGAACGGAGAAGTCCGACGCGATCCCGTACAGCAGGGCCAGGAACACGAAGAGGGCGACGAGTTCCACCGAGACGAGGACGAACCGCGTCGAGGTGAGGTCGATCGGCCGGTCCCGCAGGTCGCCGGGGCGGACCACGAACAGGGACAGCGCCATCAGTTCGCCCAGCAGCGCCCCGGCGACGACGAACCGGGCCTTTCGCCAGACCTCGCCGGGGCGGGGGCGACCGCGGAACCGGAAGGACGAGGGAACGGGGTCGGAGGGGCCCGCGAGGCGGTGGAGTCCCAGGAACACCAGTCCCGCCGCCAGCGCCCGGACAGCGCTGTCGGCGTGGGGGAGGAACGCCGCGGGCGCTCCGAACCCCAGGCCGACCAGGAACGCGCCCAGCGCCCTCAGCCACCGCGGTCCCGTGCTCACGGCGAGCGCGACCACCGCCGCCACGGGCAGGCCCACCAGCGCCGCGACCGGTGAGCCGAGGACCAGCCACGCCCAGCCCGCGGCGACCGCTCCCGTGGTCGCGCCGGTGAGGAGCGCGCGGGGGAGTCGTGGCACGGCGGTGTCGAGCCGCCACCACGCCAGGTCCGGCGTGCCGGACCGCCGCAGGTGCCGGGCCAGGAACGCCAGCCAGTGCTCGACCTGCTCGGTCTCCCAGCCCGCCCCGCGCGAGGGGCGGTGGACCGCGGGCACCCAGGAGGCCAGCAGGTGCTGTTCGACGTGGCGCGCGGTCGGGAAGCGTTCCGCGTCCAGCAACTCGGTGGGATCGGCGTCCGGCGTCTCGCCGTAGACGGTGCGGGCCAGCCCCACCATCAACGGCGTGGCGAGCGCCTGGTGGAGGGAACCGTCCTGGTCGATCCGTTCCAGGACGGGGTCCCAGAGGGGGACCGCCCGGCCGTCGACGACGGTGGTCCGGTGCGTGCCGCGCGTCAGGTAGTCCGCCCGGTCCGCGGGGTCGAGGTCCTCCAACTCCACCGCGACCGCCCGCGTCAGGCGGCGTGCGGTGGCCTCGACCGCCGTCCGGTACTCGTCGGGCCTGCTGGTCACGACCAGCGGCATGGTGGTCGCGTTCAGCTCGGCCAAGGCACGGGCGTGCAGGCCGTCGGCGATCTCGTCGAAACCGTCGAGGATCGGCAGCACTCGGTCGTCGGCCACTAGGTCGGCGGCGAGGGCGAGGCCGATCGGGTAGTCCCGCGCCAGCCGGTCCGCCAGCCAGTCGCGCAGCGGCACCTCCGGGTTCCACGACCCCAGGCCGAACAGGACGGGGACCCGGCCGCCGGGCTCGGCGCGCGCCGCCGCGGTCGTCAGCAGGAAGTGCACCGCCAGGACCGTCTTCCCGGAACCAGGACCGCCGAGGACCAGCACGCGGCCGCCGGGCGCGGTCCGGTGCACCTCGACGAGGTCGTCCAGCTCCCCCTTCCCGGCGGCGGGGACGTGCCGGTCGCCGAGGTCGGCGGGTCGCCACCGCACCCGCAACGGACGCGGGTCGTAGGCGCGCCACGACTCCGCCTCGCGCACCCACTGGGAGCGCACGGCCGAAGCCAGCCGCGCGGCGGTCTCGTCCAGCGGGGACCGGGCGTGGACGTGGTGGACCGTGACCGTCGCGTCCCGGCCCGCCTGCACCACGGTGCTCGACGTCGAAGCGAGGGCGACCTGTTCGACACGGCCCTCGTCGTCACCGTCTCGCGGGGTGGGTTCGGCGTCCACGGGGAGATCCTGCCCTGTCACGGGGTCCGGAAGGGGTGGATCGACCCGAACGGCTCACCCGGCGTTCCCGGCGCACCGGGAACGCCGGTGCCCGCTAGCCGGTGACGGAGGGGGAGGAGGCGTTCCGCGCCACCAGCCGCGGGCTGCCCGAGCCGTCGGCCGGGACCGCCCACACCGCGTTGTCGAGTCCGTAGAGGACGGTCGAGTCGTCCTGCCACAGCGCCTGGTCGTCGACGTTCCCGGGCTCCGCCAGTTCCCTCTCCTCCAGCGTCGCCAGGTCGAGGACGGCCAGCCGCCAGACGCCCTCGGACACCTTCTTCTTGAACGCGATCCGCTTGCCGTCCGGGGACAGCGACGGGCACTCGACGTTCTCGCGCAGCACCTTCCCCTGGTAGCGGCCGTAGTCCGCTTCGACGAGGCGGGTCGTGCCCCGGCTGCCGAGGGTGGCGTAGAAGCGGTTGCCGTCCGCGGCGAACGTGACGCCCCAGTAGTTGACGTCGGCGGCGAAGTAGCGGCGGTCGCCGGTGAACACCGGCAGCTCCTCGATCGTCTTGACCAGTCTGCCCGTCGCCACCTCGTACAGCCCGGCCCTCGTGGAGAAGCCGGTGGCGGCGTAGGAGTCGCCGGTGACGAACAGCGTCCAGGTGACGATCCCGCCGTCCGGGGACACGCGGGCGCGGCTGGGCGTGCCCGGCAGGGACTCCTGGTGGCGCACCGCGAGGTCGGCGTCCAGGACCTGCACGTCCGTGACCGCGGGCAGCACCCCCGGTCGCGCGGTCAGGCACACCGCGGTCGTCTTGGCCGCCGCGAACCGGTCGCACTTCAGCCCGGACGACCGGCGGGGGCCGTCCGGGTCGGTCGGCGACACCGACGTGACGCGGCCGGTGACCGTGTCGCGGACCAGGAGTTGGCCCGCCGCCAGCGTGAGCCGCTCGACCGGCGGTTCGTCCTGGGCGGCGCTCTGCCGGGCCTGCACGGTGAACGCCACCGCGGCCCCGATCAGCAGCACCGCCCCGAGCAGGGCGAGCACGACCCGCCTCACGACCGCACCGGCCTGACGACCGCGGCGGCGAGGACGACGGCCGCGAGCAGGCCCGCGGCGACGACCACCGCGGGGCGGAGCCCCCAGAGCGTCCACGACAGTCCGAAGAGGACGGACGACGCCATCCGGGCCACCGCCTGCCCCGTCTGGACGACGGCGAACCCGGTGGACCGCAGCTCCGGCGGCACCAGCGGTCCGGCCGCCGCCATCAGCACCCCGTCCGTGGCCGCGTAGAACACGCCGTGCAGCGCGAGCGCCAGCATGGCGAGGCCCGGCCCGGACACCGGTCCGCACACGGCGACCAGCGCCGCGCCGAGGGCGGCGTGGCCACCGAGGAACACCGGCCAGCGGCCGACCCGGTCGGCGAGAGCGCCGATCGGCACGGCCAGCAGCAGGTAGACCGCGGCCGTGCCGAGCGGCAGCAGCGGGAACCACGCCACCGGCACGTCCCACCGCCGTTGCAGGGCCAGGTAGAGGAAGGCGTCCCCGACCGTGACCAGCCCGAGGGCCGCCGCCCAGAGCGTGATCCGACGGAAGTCCCGCAGCCGCAACAGGTCCAGCGCCGCCCGAGGGGACACCGCCGCGCGGTCGGCGCTCCCCGGCCGGTCCTTGACGAACAGGACCAGCAGGAGCACGCCGACCGCGGCGACGCAGAAGCTGGTGAAGAACACCGACGGGTAGCTGCCGAGGCTGGCCGCCAGCACGCCCATCGCGGCCACGGGACCGAGCAGCGCGCCGACGGTGTCCATCGCCCGGTGCACGCCGAACGACCGGCCGAGCGCGGCGGGATCGCTGCTCAACGAGATCAGCGCGTCGCGCGGGCCGGTGCGCAGACCTTTGCCGGTGCGGTCGGCGGCGAGCACGACGCCGATGGCCGCGACCGACGACCCGGCCGCCAGCAGGCCGAGCTTGCACACCGCGGACAAGCCGTACCCGACCCCGGCGACCGCCTTGAGGCGTCTCCACCGGTCCGCCAGGTGGCCGCCCAGGACGCGGACGACGGCGGTCGCCCCCGCGTAGAGCCCGTCGAGCAGCCCGAACTGCAACGGGTTCAGGCCGAGGCCCAGCACCAGGTACAGCGGGAGCACGGCGGTGACCATCTCCGACGAGACGTCGGTGACGAGGCTGACCAGCCCGAGCGCCAGCACGTTCGCGGGCACGCGTCGTGGCACGGCCCGCCGGTCGGTGGTCGCCAGGTCAGGAGCACGGCTTGCCGCGATGTACATGCTCGCCCCCTAGTGGCAGGTGTAGGTCGGGCTGCTGTCCAGCACCGACTTGTCGAGGCCGATGAGCTGCGTCGAGAACGAGGTGTCGGTCATCGACAGCTTCACCACGCCGTACGTCGACAGCAGCTTCGCCGTGGTCGGGTGCGCGGCGTGCACGTCGTAGAGCGGGGCCCCGCCCATGCCGCCGAGGATCTGCACCGGGCCGTTCGGGTCGGCCTTGCCCGCCCCGTTCTGCGGCACGAACCGCTCGTAGTGGTGGTCGTGGCCGTTGAGCACCAGGTCGACCTTGTTGTCGACCAGGAGCTGCCACAGCGCGGCGCTGTCCGGGTTGTCGCCGTGGTCGCCGGAGCTGAACCGCGGGTGGTGGTAGTACGCCGCGACGCAGCCCTTGGTGTTGGCGGCGAGGTCCTGCTTCAGCCAGGCGATCTGCGCGGGCTCGGCGAGGTCGTGGGTGGTGAAGTCGTTGGAGTCCAGGGCGAGGAAGTGCCAGTTCCCCATCTCCCACGAGTAGTAGTTCTTGCCCTGCGGGGTGGCGATGGGGCCGAAGTAGTCGCGGTAGCCCTTGAACGGGGTGTCGTCGTAGGACTCGTGGTTGCCGGGGACCGGGTGGGTGATGTTCTTGAACCTGCCCCACGTCTTGTCGTAGTAGGCCTTGAAGTCGGACAGGTGGGCGTCGTCGTACTGGTTGTCGCCCATGGTGATCACGGCCGCGGGGTTGATCCCCTCGACCAGCTTCGCGGTCTTCGGGTGGACGCAGTTCGCGTCGCTCGCCGTGCACCGGTCGGCGATGTCGCCCGCCGCGGCGAGCACGAACGAGCCACCGCCGCCCGGCTTGGTCCGCGCGGTGACGGTCGCGCCGACCGCGGAGGTGTTCCCCGCCGCGTCACGGGCGCGGACCGCGTAGGCGTAGCCGGTGTCCGCGGCGAGCCCGGTGTCGTTGTACGACGTCGTGGTGCTGGTCGCCACGACCTGCCCGTCGCGCAGGACGTCGTAGCCGGAGACGCCGATGTTGTCGGTCGACGGCGACCAGGACAGCGCGACGCTGGTGGCCGTGGTCGTGCCCGCCGCGAGTCCGCCCGGAGTGGTCGGGGCCTGCGTGTCACCGGTCGAGTCGGCCGAACCGTAGGCCTGCACCTCCCAGAGCGAGTAGCCGTACTTCGTGGCGCGGGTGGTCCCCACGACCCGGAGGTACCGGCCGTGCGCGGTGAGGCCGGACAGCTCGTCGGTCTTGCCGTCGCCGTTGTCGACGGTGGCGACCGAGGTGAAGTGGACGCCGTCGTCGGACATCTCGAGGCGGTACTTCTTGGCGTAGGCGGCTTCCCAGGACAGCTTGACCCTGTTCACCGTGGACGGTTGGCCCAGATCCACGCGCAGCCACTGGGGATCGGCGCTGACGGCGCTCGCCCAGCGGGTGGTGCCGATGCCGTCGACGGCCTTGTCGCCGCCGAGCGCGGAACCCTCCGTCGTGGACGTGACGACCGGCTTGCCCTGGGAGAGCAGGACGTCGGCGGCGTTGGCGGGGAGGGCGACGGCCGACGACACGACCAGGACGGTGGCGGTGGCCGCCACTACCCGTGGCAGGGTTCGGCGGAGTGGTGGTGGGTGCACTGGGCGCTCCTTCGAGCCTCGCGCGGCGGTACCAGGCAGTGAATTAGTTAGGAAACTTTCCTAACAGACCGACCATATCGTCGCGATCTTCCACGGGACAAGCAGCGAAAGTCGGTTGAACGATCCAGTCACCGGCGAGGAGCAACGGGAGTTTTTCCCAGCGCACTCCCAGTGGGTCCTGATCTCATCGTCGTCACCCGAACGCGCTGGTGGATCGGTTGCGAATGGACTGTGGGAGGCAGAATGGTCCCGCCTGCCCAGCGAGCGGAACGGGAAGCCGGATGATCATCGAGGACGTCGCGTTCCCCGCGGGCGTGCACTGCGAGACGACCACGCTCGGCGCGCTGCTGCGCCACGAGGGCCTGGAGCTGTCCGAGCCGATGCTGTTCGGCCTCGGCGAGGGACTGGGGTTCGTCTACTGGGACGCCAAGTACCTCGACTTCCCGTTCCTCGGCGGCCGGACCAAGCCGTTCACGATCACCCGGAACGCGGCCGACCGGCTGGGCCTGGAGCTGCGCGTCCAGGAGACCGCGTCACCCCGCAAGGCGTGGCAGAACGTCACCGCCGCCCTGGCCGCCGGACGGCCGGTGGGCCTGCAACTGGACTCCTACCACCTCGACCACTTCACGACCAAGGTCCACTTCGGCGGTCACTTCGCCGCGCTGCGCGGCTACGACGACACCCACGCGCACCTGGTCGACACCGCCCAGCAGGGCGGCCTCGTGACGACCACGTTGGCGAGCCTGGCACTGGCCCGTGGCGAACGCGGCCCGATGACCGCCCGCAACCGCAGCTACACCGTCGCGGTCCCCGCCGACCGGCCGAGCGCGGCCGACGCCGTCCGGGAGGCCGTCCGCTCCACCGCGCGCACCTTCCTCACCCCGCCCATCGCCAACCTCGGCCACAGCGGCATCGACAAGGCGGCGCGGCAGGTCGTGCGGTGGCTCGACCGGTCCGCCGACCCCGCCCACGACCTGCCGTTGGCCGCGACGCTGATGGAACGCGGCGGGACCGGCGGCGGCCTGTTCCGGGTCCTGTTCCGCGACTTCCTGGTCGAGGCCGCGGAGATCGCGGACGACGACGTCCTTCGCGAGGGCGGTGCCAGGTACGCCGAGATCGCGCCGCTGTGGACCGAGGTCGCCACCCTCGTCGAGACCGCAGGGAACACCGGCGAGCAGGCTCACCTGACCCGCGCCTCGGAAGTCCTGACCGACCTCGCGGAACGGGAACGCCGGGCCATGCGACTCCTCGCCGGTGAAGGCTGTTCTCCCTGAACGCCAACGGGCGTGGTGGAATGCCGCGGTGAGCGCGAGCAAGAGCCGCCCGGTCTGGAGTGGACTCCCGACGGCAGTGCGGGCGGAGGTCGAACGGGTGGTCGGCGGCCCGGTGGTGGACGCCCGCAGCTGCCCCGGTGGCTTCTCGCCAGGGTTCGCCTCGGTGCTGACCCGCGTCGACGGCCACCGGGTGTTCGTGAAGGCGGTGGACGGCGACGCGTGGCCGTCGGACGTGGCGCTGCACCGCGCCGAGGCCGAGGTCAACGCCGTCCTGCCGACCGCCGCGGGGGCTCCGCGGCTGCTCGGCGCGTTCGACGACGGCCGCTGGGTCGGGCTCGCGTTCGAGGCCGTGGACGGCCGGGAGCCCCGTCAACCGTGGGACGCCGGGGAACTGGACCGGGTCGTCACGGCGCTGCTCGCCCGCTTGGACGTCCCGGCTCCCGCCGGTCTGGCCCGCGACCACCCCCGACTGGGTGGCTGGGCGGCGCTGGTGGACGAGCGGGACCGGGTGGCGGAGCACTCGCCGTGGGCGGCCGACCACCTGCCGCGGCTCGCCCGGCTCGAACGCGCGGGCCTCGCCGCGGCGCGGGGCGACGCGCTCGCGCACTGCGACCTCTACCCGCACAACGTCCTGCTGACGGCGGACGGCGTGGCGGTGGTCGACTGGCCGCATGCCCGAGCTGCCTCACCGCTGGTCGACCTGGTGACGCTGCTGTCCAGCGCGGCGGCCGACGGCCTCGACCCCGAGTCCGTCCTCGCGTCCCGCGCGGTCCCCGGAACGCGGGACGACCTCGACGCGGTCCTCGCCGCCCACACCGGGTTCCTGGTCCTCGGCGGGCTGTCGGCGCTGCCTCCGGGTCTGGAGGCGATAGCCATCGCCAAGCTCCGACTCGGCCTCGGAGCCCTGGCCTGGCTCGAACGGCGGCTGGACTCCTCCCGGACGGCGGCGGAATAAGCGGCGTGCCGCGGCTGTTGGTCGGTGGCATGTCGGACGAAACTGTGGCACTCAGTCCCACCACGTGGGTGCAGGACCAGACGAAGCGGATCCTGGAGACGGGGACGACGGAGGGGATCGAGGTCCAAGGCTCGCCGATCGTGCTGTTGACGCTGCGCGGCGCGAAGAGCGGCGCGTTGCGCTACACGCCCGTGATGCGGGTGGAGCACGACGGCCGGTACGCGGTCGTGGCCTCCAAGGGCGGTGCCGCCGAGCACCCGACCTGGTACTTCAACATCAAGGCGCACCCCGAGTTCGCGTTGCAGGACAAGACCGTGAAGAAGATCTACGCCGCGCGCGAGGTCGAGGGGGACGAGCGGGCCGAGTGGTGGGAGCGCGCGGTCGCCGCCTACCCGTCGTACGCCGAGTACCAGACGAAGACCGACCGGCAGATCCCGGTGTTCGTGCTGGAGCCGAAGGACGCCTGACCACCCGCTGACGACGGGCGGGCGTGCGCGCCCGCCCGTCGCGCGATATTCGGGCGACAGTCCGCGGGCGTGCTCGCTACCGTCCGCCGCATGCTCCAGTTGACGTGGCGACCGCTCGACGTCGGGGACGCCAAGGCGTCGGCCGACCTGCTCAACGCCATCGAGGCCGTCGACCGGATCGGCGAGAACTACACCGAGGAGGACACCCTCCAGGAGTTGGTGGACCCCTACGCCGACCTGGAGCGCGCGAGCCTCGCCGCGTTCGACGGCGACGTGATGGTCGGCTACATGAAGGTCCGCCACCGGCCGACCGCGGACGTGGTCCACCGGGTGTTCCTCGACGGCGGCGTCCACCCCGCCTACCGCGGCCGGGGTGTCGGCGGCGCGCTCGTGGACGCGGGTGTCGCGGCGGCGAAGGTCGTGCACGCGCTGCACCACCCGACGCTGGACCTGGTGGTCGACGTGCACAAGGCCGAGCACATCGCCGGGGTGGCCGACCTCGTGCGCTCGCGCGGTTTCGCGCCGGTCCGCTACTACCAGCGCCTGGAGCACCCGCTCGGCGACGCGATCCCCGCCACGCCCGTCCCCGACGGGCTGCGGGTCGAGGCGTGGACCGAGGAGCACGACGAGGACTTCCGGTTCGTGCGGAACGAGGCCTTCCAGGACTACTGGGGCGCCGCGCCGATGCCCGCGGACCTCTGGCGGAACAAGATCACCAACCAGACGTTCCAGCCGAGGCTCAGCTTCCTGGCGCGGGACGGGGCCCCGGTGGGCGTGCTGGTGACCCTGTGGTGGGAGGCCGACACGGCGGAGACCGGCATCCGGGACGCGCACTTCATGGTCGTCGGCACGGTGCGGGACCACCGGAAGCGGGGCATCGCCTCCGCGCTGATCGGCCACGCCCTCCGCGCCGCCGCCGACCACGGCTACCACCGCGCCAGCGTGAGCGTGGACTCGGCCGACGCGTCCGGGGCGGCGGCGATCTTCGAGAAGGCCGGTTTCACGCCGACGACCCGGCACGTGCGGTGGGCGCTCCCGGTGTGACCGCGGTTCCGTGCGCGGCGGTGCGGCGAGGACGTGGACCGCGTGTACCGCAAGCTCGACATCCCGCGTAGGCAGTGACCTCTATTTCTTCAGTGTTGACCAAAGTCAACCGTGGACCCAGGGTACCGACCAGGGACTCGCACGGGGGCGAACAGCGGGGCTTGGCGGTGAGACTGGCCGCCGTAACCGACCTCGTCGAAGGACAACTCCCATGCCAGTCGTGCGCTTCCACCTCAACTCCACGCTCAGTCCGTCGGCGGTGTTGGCGGTGTTGACCGACTTCGGGCCCTCGCGCGCCCGTGACTGGCCCACGATCGACGCCGAGCACCTCCAGGTCCACGAGCTCGGCGAGAATTGGGCCGAGGTGACCGAGGGGACCGCGTCGGCGTGGGAGCGGGCGCGGTACGACTGGGACGCCGCCACGGGGCGGGTCGCGATCACGACGTTGGACTCGAAGGTGTTCGGGCCCGGTGGCGGGTGGGTCTTCCAGCTCACCGAGAACGGCGCGGGCACGCGGGTCGACGTCGAGCTGACCCGCCGACCCGCCACCTTCACGCGGAAGCTGCTGGCCGCGCTGCTTCCCCTCGTCGGCCCGGCGTCGCTGCGCAAGGCGTTCAGGGGACCGCTCAAGGCTGTTTAGCGGAGAGCAGGCTGACCCTCACGTCCAGGCCGTGCGGGTGCACGGGGCGCAGTTCGACGACGGCGTGGTCGTCCTCGGCCAGTTCGCGCACGATGGCCAGGCCGAGGCCGGTGCCGCCGGGGCGGGCGGTGTAGAAGCGGTCGAACGCGCGCTGCCGCTGCTCGGCGGTCATGCCGGGGCCGGTGTCGGACACGTGCAGCTCCACGCGGTCCTGGGCCTCCGCGGCGTGGACCGAGATGGCGCCGCGCTCGGGGGCGAAGTCGATCGCGTTGGACACGAGGTTGTCCAGGATCTGCTCCAGGTGACCCGGCGTGGCCAGCACGGCGAGACCCGCGGGGACGTCCACGCGCAGGGTGATGTCCGCGTCGGCCGCCGCCGCCCGCCACGCGCGGGTGCGGCTCTCCACGACGTCCCGCAGCACCACGCGCTCGGGGTGCGGCGGCACGGCCTGCAACCGGGCCAGCGCCAGCAGGTCGTTGACCAGCCTGGTCATCCGCGCGACCTCGCCCACCGCGCCGTCCACGGCCGTGCGGTCCTCGTCGTCGGGCACGAGGTCGTGCAGGTTGTCCAGGCTGAGCCGCAGCGCGGTCAGCGGCGTGCGGAGCTGGTGCGACGCGTCGGACACGAACCGCCGTTGCGCCTGGTAGAGCACGCCGAGCCGGTGCGCGCCGTCGTTGAGCGTCCTGGCCAGCTGTCTGGTCTCGGCGGGGTCGCGTTCGACGACGCGGGCGGTGAAGTCGCCGTCGGACAGCTTGCGCGCCATGTGGTCCAGTTCGCGCAGCGGTGTGGTGATGCG
Organism: Umezawaea sp. NPDC059074; assembly: GCF_042738955.1. Lineage (NCBI taxonomy): Bacteria > Bacillati > Actinomycetota > Actinomycetes > Pseudonocardiales > Pseudonocardiaceae > Umezawaea > Umezawaea sp. NPDC059074. The sequence continues at coordinate 11,807 of NZ_JBHYHC010000114.1, read as the reverse complement.
GCGGGACCACCACGTGGCGACCAGCGCGGCGATGACGATGGTGATCAGCCCGGTGACGAGGCGGAACAGCCACGTGCTGACGATCTGGTCGTCCACGGGCGCGGACGGGTAGCTCAGCCGGACGGCCCCGACGATCCGCCCGTCCGGGTCGCGCGACGGCACGGTCACCTCCAGCGCGGGGGCGTCGAGCACCGACTGGTCGGTGAGCTGCGCCCGTTCCACGCCCGCCAACGCGGCCTTGAGCGCGGGTTCGTCGGGGTCGCGGACCGGGCGGCCCAACGCGGGCTGCCCGGCGGCGTCGACCAGTTCGACCCGGCCGCCGGTCTGCGCTTCGAGGTTGCCGCGCAACGACTCCAGCGCGGCGAACTCGCCCCTGGCCGCGCGGGGGTCGGTGGCGCTGGAGGCCCGGCCGAGCAGGTACGCCACGGTCCGGGCCTCGCGCAGCCCGACCTGCTCCTGGTTGGTGCGCAGCAGCCCGACGAGGTTGAGTCCTACCGGGACGGTGAACAGGACCAGCGCGGCGGCGACCAGGACCACGAAGAAGACGGTCAGCCTGCGCTGCATCAGGGGCGTTCCAGCCGGAAGCCGACACCGCGCACGGTCGACACCGTGATCGCGGCGCCGAACTTGCGGCGCAGCGCGGACACGTGGACGTCCAAGGTGCGGGTCGAGCCGAACCACTGCTCGTCCCACACGGCCTCGATGAGGTGCTCGCGGGTGAACACCGCGCCGGGCGATTCCGCGAGCAGCGCGAGGAGGTCGAACTCCTTGGGGGTCAGGGCGACCTCCTCGTCGGCGACGTGCACGCGGCGGGCCCGGCGGTCCAGCGCGACCGTGCCGAGCCGCTGCGCCTCGGGCGTGGTGTCGTCGGGCTGCTCACGCCGGGTGCGCCGCAGCACGGCGCGGATGCGGGCGATGACCTCGCGCACGCCGAACGGCTTGGCCACGTAGTCGTCCGCGCCGACTTCGAGGCCCGCCACGGTGTCCACCTCGTCGGCGCGCGCGGTGATGACGATGATCGGCACGTCGGTGCGGGCGCGCAGCTCCCGGCACACGTCGAGTCCGTCCACATCGGGCAGACCGAGGTCGAGCAGCACGACGTCGGCCGGTGCGGCGGCGAGCGCGGCGGCCCCGGTGCCGACGCGGTCGACCTCGTAGCCGTGCCGGAGCAGGCCCTGGGTCAGCGAGAGGGCGATGGGATCGTCGTCTTCGACCAGCAGTACGCGCATGGCTCGATTCTCACAGGTCGTCAGACCGGGATCTTGGACGAGTGGTGCTCGACGATCGCCCACGCGCCGTCGCGCCGCTCGAAGACGAACGTGCCCCTGGCGTGCACGGTGTCCGGCGTCCCGTCGCGGGTGACGGCGAAGTCGTAGAGGCCGGAGAGCACGGCCGCGTCGGGGCCGAGGACGCGGACCTCGTGCTCCAGGAACGTGCCGCGAGGGGCCAAGCGGAGGAACTCGGTGAAGTAGGTGGTGATCTCCTCGCGCGTGTCGTGCACGTGGCCCGCGACGGTGGGCAGCAGCACCGCGTCGGTGGCGTACTGGGCGGCGACGGCCGCCGGGTCGCGGGTGGCGAGGGCGTCGTTCCAGCGGTCGAACAGGGCCATGACGTCGTCGGCGGTCGGCGGGTCGTTCCGGACCTCGGCCTGGCCGGTGCCGCACGCCGTGAGTGCGAGCAGTGCGATGGCGAGGGCTGCTTTCACGGGGGTTCCTCCTGCTGGGTATCACTCGATCGGGTGACACCAGCTTCGGGGACGGCCGTGCAGGGGTCGGGCAGGAGAACCGCAGGGCCAGGTCAACGTTCGGCCAGGAGTCTGCTCGGTCCTTTGTGGACGAGCACGCGACCCCACCTCCGGCCCGGTGTCTCGACGTAGCGGTAGGTCAGCGCGCACAGCGGGAGCAGCACGGCGCAGAACACCAGTTCCGCCAACGGGTTGTCGCGCGGCGAACGGCCGAACGCGCTGTCGCTCACCGCCAGCAGCACCGGGTGCACGAGGTAGACCGAATAGCTGATCGCCCCCAAGCCCAACAGGCACCGGGGAATCCGCCGTTCGCGCGCCGCTAGGCCGACGCCGAAGGTGAGCAGGGCCAGCAGGAACGCCGAGATCCAGCCGCGCCAGGTGAAGTGGGACTCGTCGCCGTGCGCGTAGGCGCTCCCGGTGGCGCAGGCGATCACGACTCCCGCAGTGCAGGCCGCGTGCCGCCAGGTGCTCCGGCCGTTCTCGGCCCGGTGGACGGCCGTGCCGAGGAACATGACGGCGAGGATCACCAGGCCTTCCCACACGGCGACCGTGCCGTTGCCCGCGACCAGGACCAGCGCCGACACCCCGCCCAGCACGCCCCCGACCACGCGCACCGCGGGCGAAGCGGCGCCAGCGCAGCAGATCGCGGCCACCACGGCGGTCGAGGCCAGCGCGATCAGCGGCCCGGTGCCGACCAGGCGGGAGAGAGCCGAGGCGGGCAGCGCGACACCCGTCACCGCGACCACAGCGGCGACCACGGCCAAGGTGACGGCGACGGCCGCCGACCGCTCGTGCCGCCGGACCGTGAACAGGGCCACGACCAGCAGGTAGAACGCCATTTCGTAGGACAAGGTCCACAGCACCATCAGGATGTTGGGCGTTCCCAGCAGTTCCTGGAGCAGGGTGACGTGGGCGACCACCGCGCCGACGACGTCCGAACCTCCACGCGGCTTGACGACTCCAGCCAGCCCGAGGGCGAGGAACACCGCCACGACGACCACGCACAACGGGTGGATGCGGAACACCCGGCCGATCCAGAAGGCCCGCACGTCGCCGCGCCGTTCGAGGGAAGCGGGAATGATGTAGCCGCTCACCAGGAAGAACACCAGGATCCCGTACCGCCCCGCCGCGAACTCCGGCATGACCGCACGCCGGAACTCCGCGAGGAAGGACGCGGACGAGTGGTCGAACACCACGGCGAGCGCCGCGATCCCACGCAACGCGTCCAGCCACCCCAACCGGGACGACGGCGGTGTTCCGGGCGCTGCTGATCGCGGCACGGGTTCCATACCCGCTTCCACGCGGGGGTCCTCGCCGAGGTTGCCTGACGGCGGAAGTGCCCGGTCGAGAGCTCGGTGGCGAAGGATAAGTCCTTTGAGGACGGTGCTTGCCGGGAAATGTCCGGTCCTCGAACGGGTTCGCTCATCGCCGAACTCGGCGGCCTGGTCGCACGTGATCCGCTCCGGCAGGATCGGCTCCATGACCTTCCTGCGCTACGAGGCCGACCGGGCGGCTCCCGGCAAGCTCCCCACCGGCATCTTCGGCCTGGCCAACGGGCTCGCCCGGTCGGGGCTGCTGACCCCGGAGGACCGGGCCTTCTGGCGGGCGGGCAACGACTGGTACGACGCGGCGTACCCGGATCCCGGGGCCGTGGACCCCACGCTGTTCGACAAGGCCGTCCACCCGGTCACGTCCTGCTGGTTCAAGGAGTCCGCCGCCGCGCACCTGCTCGTCAGGGTGCCCGGTTACCTGGCGCTGCTCGACCGGTACGGCGTCGGGTGGGTCGAGCGAAGGTCGGCGGACCCCGGCTTCGTCTTGTACGCCGACGACGTGCAGATCGTCGTCCGGCCGTACGACCGTTGAGCCGTAACGAAGTTCGTCGTCCCGCCGATCTTGGGGTTGCCCGCACCCAGTGGAGGCCTGACGACATGTTCGACCGTGATGCCCGTTCGGTGACCGAGGCCGTGCTGCGCGCGCTGGACCCGGAGGAGGTGGCCGACCTGCCGGAGGTGTGGGAGGAGTACTGGGAGCACCCCGTGCACCCGTCCGACCTGCTGGAACGCGATAGGATGCTGGGGTCGGGGCTGGCGGGGGCGGTGGCGGAATGGGCTCCGCTGGTGGTGGCGTTCGTCGGGACCGAGGTGTTGGCCGGGGCGGCGGTGGACGCGGCCAAGGACGGGTTGCGCAAGGGGTCGTCCCGCGCGTGGGCAAAGGTGCGGGGGAGGGCGAGCCAGGCCGAGGGGCGGGTCGTGTTCGCCGACGACCAGTTGGCGGCCGTCGGCGACGCCGCCAAGGCCGCGGCGCTCGCGGCGGGGCGGTCCGAGCCGGACGCGGACGCGTTCGCCGCGGCCGTCCGGGCCGCGCTGGGCGATGGCTGAACCGGCCTCGTCCGCCCGGTTCCTGCTGCTGCACCTGAGCTTGGGCGCGGGGGCGATGTTCGCCGCCTCCTACGTCGCCGCCGTCGCGGACGTGTGGCGCGGGGCGAACCTCGCCTGCCTCGCCGACGCCACCGGGGCCACCGACCCGGCGCGGACCCTGGTGACCTGCACCGACCGCGTGTCGTGGTGGCAGGGGTTGGCCGTGCTGGGCGCGCCGGTCGCCCTCGTGGTGGCGACGGTCGTCGCCGCGGCGCTCGTCCCGGCGTGGCTGACCCGGCGGCGACGGGTCGTGGAACGCGACCTCGACCCCACCGTCGCCGAAACCCTGCGGCGGCTCGTCGCGGACGCGGGCCTGAGCGGCGCGCCGCTGTGGTGCACCGCCCCCGGCCTCACCGGCGACCCGTTCACCTACGGCAGCCCGCCGCGCGTCGTGCTCGGCCCGCACCTCTACCGGCTGCTGCGCCGGGGCCACGCGACCGCGGTCGTCCGGCACGAGCTGGGGCACGTGGTCAACCGCGACGTGGGCCGGACCTACCGGGCGCTGCTCGCGGTCGGTCTGTTCGGCGCGGCGATCGTGCTGCCGCTGGCGCTGTCCCGGCCCGACCCCGGTTTCGCCGTCCGCTTCGCGCTGCTCACCGCCGTTGGCGCGCTCACGTGGCTGGCCGTGCTGCGCACCCGTGAACACGACGCCGACCGCCTGGCCGCGACGTGGGACCCGGCGGGGATGACGGCCGCGCTGGCCGCCGCCCGACCGCCGCGCGGGCGGCTCCCGTGGTGGCTGCGCACCCATCCGACCCCGGCCCACCGCCTCGCCGCCCTGCACGCGCCGGACCGGGTGGCCGTCGCGGAGAGCCTGGCCACCGGCATCGCCGCCGCGGTGGCCCTGATCGAGACGTCGGCGGTGCTCGCGACCGTGCTGGACGGCACGGTCCACGGCACGCGGTGGCTGGCGTTCCTGCTGGCGGCCGCGCTGCTGGCGGTGCCGATCACCACGATCCTCGGCACCCGGCCGCCGCGCTCGCGGTGGGCGTGCGGCACGGCCTTGGCGGTCGGACTCCTGGTGGGCAGCCAACTCTCACCCCGCGCGGGCCCGTGGTTGGGGTCGGTGTCGTTCAGCGGCGCGGGCGTCGAGCCCGCCGCGGCGTTGACCACCGTGCCCGCGTGGACGGCGCTCGGGCTCGGCGTGGCGCTGCTGCTCGGCTGCGTCGGCTGGTTCCACCGCCCGCACGCCGTGGCGATCGGCCTGCTGCTGGGGGTGTGGTTCCTGCTGCTCGGCACGGCGGTCGACGGCAGCCCGCTGAACCCGACCGCGGTGACCGTCGCGCCACCGCCGCCGAACACCCGGCAGGCCGGGTACACCTGCGCGTGGCTCGGCGCGACCGGCCCGGCCGCGTTCGGCCGACCGGGACTGGCCGAGCACCTGCTCCGGGCGGACGACCTCCTGCTGCGGGAGATCGGCCGCGCCTGGGGCACCGAGACCGCCCGCACCGCGCTCGTGCGCCGCTGCGGCCTGCTGATCCGCTACGGGAGGCAACGGTGAGACGCGCACTCGTGATCGTGGCGCTGCTGGCGAGCGGCTGCACCACGACGACACCCCCGACTCCAACCCCCGACCCTGGGTTGAGCGACCGCCTGCTGACCACGGGCGACCTGCCCGCGGGCTACACCAAGCACCGACCGGAACCCCAGGACCGCCCGAAGTCCGACCACCCGGAGTGCGAAGAGGTCCTGCACGACCTGGAGATCGCCACCACGGTCCGCGAGGCCCGAGACGCCTTCCAGTCCGCGGACGGCACCATCGTGCAGCACATCGTCCGCGACCGCGGCGGCCCCACACTCGCCGACACAGCCGCCACCCTGACCGGCTGCGCCCAGTTCACCCTGACCTACCCGGACGGCATGACGGGCACCGAAACCGTGACCACCCTGTCCACCACCCCGACCCGCTGGTCCGGCGAGGTCATCGCCGACCTGGGCGCACTGGTCGTGCACGACCGCCTGACGGTGCTTGTCGAGGGCGACCGCACGGCCGTCCTCTCGGTCGTCACCCCGGACGGAGCCGACGAGTCCTTCGTCGCCGGACTCGTCGACACCGCCCACGCGAAGCTGACCGGCTAGGGCTTGCGGGCGACGACCAGGAGGCAGCCGAACCCGGTCACGTCGACCATGTCGGCCGGGTCGAACTGGTCGGGGAGGTCGTGGCCGAACAGCTCCACCTGCTCGTCGCGCTTCACCGGCGTGGCCAGAGCGGTGAACGTCTGCCGGATCGTGTGCTCGCTGATGTCGACGACCTCCTCGAACCGCAGGCCGGAGCGGCGCAGCAGGGACGGGTAGTCGTCGGCGTCGGCGGTGGTCATCATGAAGTCGCGCAGGAAGCGGTTCACGGCCTGCCGCTGCTCGGCGGGGATCGGGGACCGCTCGAAGAAGTCGGTGAGGACGAGCCTGCCGCCGGGGCGCAGGGTGCGGGCGACCTCGGCCAGGACCCGGTGGCGGTCCGGCACGTGGATGATCGACTCGATCGCGATGGCCGCGTCGAACGAGTCGTCCGGGAACGGCAGGTCCATCGCGTCGCCGTGGCGGAAGTCGACCAGCTCGGCCAGACCCGCCTCGCCCGCGAGCCGGGTGGCGGCGGCGACCTGCTCCGCGCTGATGTTGACGCCGGTGACGGCCGCGCCGGTGTTGCGGGCGATCCGCAGCGCGGGCCCGCCGACGCCGCAGCCCACGTCCAGCACGTGCGACCTCGGGTCCACGCGCAGCCGGTCGACCATCACGTCGGTCAGCCGGATCGCCGCCTCCGCGAGGTCCTCGGCACCGTCCCAGTAGCCGAAGTGCAGGTTCTCGCCGAACGTGCCGTCGCTCAACGCCATCTCGGTCGCCCGGTCGTAGAGCTGCCCGACCGCCTCCGGGACGGGGGTGAGGACAGGGGTTTCCGCCACGGTGCCACTTCCTTCGGGGTCGGTGCCGGGTGCGGCGCCACCGTAGAGCGCGGTCTCGTTGCGGCGACAGGGTTTCGACGTCGATCACACGCGGGATAGGTCATGTGACAGATGAGCGGGACCCCGCCCCCGATCACGATGGGGAGGACCGGAGGAGGTCTGAGCGGATGGCTGATCGCCTGGAAGGCGTGCTCGTGGTGCTCGGCGCAGGCGTGATGGGCACGGCGATCGCCGTGACCGCAGCGGGGCACGGGCGACGGGTGGTGCTCGTCGACGTCGACCCGGCCGCGCGGGACCGCGCCAGGGGGCGGATGGACCTGCACCTGCGGCACGCGGGCCTGCTCGGGGCGTTCCCGGACGGGGTCGCGCCCGCCGCCGTCGAGGTCGTGGAGGAGTTCGACCCGGCCGATGCGGTGGCTGTGGTGGAGGCCGTCACCGAGCGGGCGGACCTCAAGGCCAAGGTGATCGCGGAGGTGTCGGCGGCGCTGCCGCCCGGCGTCCCGCTGATCAGCAACACGTCGTCCATCCCGATCGACGAGCTGGCGGACGCCGCGCTGCGCCCGGAAGACCTGGTGGGCACGCACTTCATGAACCCCGCCTACCTGATCCGGCAGGTCGAGGTCGTCCGCGGCCCGCGCACCGGCGACGCCGCCATGGCCGCCGTCGCCGCGCTGCTGGCGGACATGGGCAGGCACGCCGTCGTCGTCCGCGACTCGCCCGGCTTCGTCACCAGCAGGCTGCTGCACCCGATGATCAACGACGCCGCGCGGATCGTCGAGGAGGGCGTGGCCGCGACGGACGACGTCGACGCGCTGATGCAGGGCTGCCTGGGGCACCGGACCGGGCCGTTGCGGACCGCCGACCTCATCGGGCTGGACAACCTGGTCGACGCGCTGCTCGTGCTGCACGAGCGGACCGGCGACGACCGCGCACGACCGTGCGACCTGCTGCTGCGCAAGGTGCGCGACGGCGATCTCGGCCGCAAGTCCGGTCGGGGCTTCTACGACTACGAGGAGGCGCTCTCGTGAGTGCGGCCCAGCTCAGCGGTCAGGACGTCGAGACCGAGGTCACCGAGTTCCTGCGGACCAAGGTGAAGCAGACGGTCGCCCCGGACGAGGACCTGTTCGCCTCCGGCCTCGTGGCGTCGATGTTCGCGATGGAACTGGTGGTGCACCTGGAACAGCGCTACGGGGTCGCGATCCTCGGCAGCGACCTGCGGTTGGACAACTTCCGCACCGTCCGGGCGATGGGCGCGCTGGTGGAGAGGCTCCGCGGTGCTTGACGACCTCGTGCGGGAGCTGGTCGGCGACCGCGCCGGGGAGTGGGACCTCGCGGGCGAGCTGCCCGAGGACGTCCTGGGGGAACTGGGCAAGCGCGGCCTGCTGTGCGCCCAGGTGCCCGTCGAGCACGGCGGGCTGGGCATGAGCAGCCTCGCCAACGGCGAGTTCACCGCGTTCGTCGGGTCGCTGTGCAGTTCGCTGCGCAGCGTCATGACCTCGCAGGGCATGGCCGCGTGGACGATCCAGCGGCTCGCCGACGCGCCGCAGCGGCGGGAGTTCCTGCCGCGCCTCGCCGCGGGCGCGCGGGCCGCCGTCGCCTTCAGCGAACCCGGCGCGGGCAGCGACCTGTCCGAGATCGGGACGCGCGTGCGGGTCGAGGACGGCCACGCGGTGCTCGACGGCCACAAGACCTGGACCACCGCCGCCCACTACGCGGACCTGCTGCTGGTGGTGGCGCGGCACGGTGACGCGGGCGCGGTGGTCGTCGTGCCCGCGGACGCGCCCGGTGTGACCGTCGACCGCGTCGCGGACCCGCTGGGCTGCCGCGCGGCGGGCCACGCGCACCTGCGGTTCGACGACGTCCGCGTGCCGGTGTCGCACGTGCTGGCGGGCGGCGGGCAGCCGTTGCCGATGCTGGTCACCACGGCGCTCGCCTACGGCCGGATGTCGGTGGCATGGGGCTGCGTGGGCATCCTGCGCGCGTGCCTGGCCGCCGTCACGGGCCACGCGGCCGTCCGCGAGCAGTTCGGCGCGCCGCTGGCCGACCACCAGCTCGTCGCCGCGCACATCGCCGACCTGCTGGTCGCGGAGCGCACGGCGACCCTGGTGTGCGAGCGCGCGAGCGAGCTGTGGGACGCCGGGTCGCCGGAGTCCGTCGTCGCCGCGGTGCTGGCCAAGCACGTCGGCGCCACCCGCGCGGCCGAGGCCGCGTCCACCGCCGTGCAGGTGCTGGCGTCGGCGGGCGCGCGGGACGGGCACGTCGTCGCGCGCGCTTACCGCGACGCGAAGCTCATGGAGATCATCGAGGGCACCAACGAGATCTCGCTGCTGGTGCTGGCCGACCACGCGATGCGGGCCTCCCGCTGACCGCCGAAGGGGAACGATGTCCGCGCAGCCGCAGGTGAAGTGCGTCGTCTGGGACCTGGACAACACGCTGTGGGAGGGCACCCTCCTGGAGGGCGACGACGTGAAGCTCCGGCCCGGCGTGCTCGACGTCGTGGAGGAGCTGGACGCGCGCGGCATCCTCCAGGCCGTCGCCAGCCGCAACGACCACGAGCACGCGTGGGCCAAGCTCGTCGAACTGGACGTCGCGCGGTACTTCGTGGAGGCGGAGATCGGCTGGGGCCCCAAGTCCGGGGCCGTGCGGCGGATCGCCGACCGGCTGCGGTTCGACGTCGGCACGCTGGCGTTCGTCGACGACCGGCCCACCGAACGCGCCGAGGTGGCCCACCACCTGCCGTCGGTGCGGTGCTACACCGACGAGGACGTCGCCACGCTGCTCGCCCGGCCCGAGTTCACCCCCGCCGTCGTGACCGCGGACGCCCGCTCGCGGCGGCTGATGTACCTGGCCAACTCCGAGCGCACGGCGGCGAAGGAGGAGTTCACCGGCTCCGACGACGACTTCCTCCGCACGCTCGAACTGGTGCTGCGGATCGACCACGCCCGCGAGGAGGACCTCGCGCGGGTCGAGGAGCTGACCCTGCGCACCAGCCAGATGAACGCGACCGGCGTCCACTACTCCGACACGACCCTGCGGACCATGCTGGCCGATCCGGGGCACGCGGTCCTGGTCGTCGCGATGGAGGACCGGTTCGGCTCGCACGGCGCGGTCGGGATCGTCCTGCTGGAACGGCGGCCCGGCCGGTGGCGGATCAAGCTGCTCGCCACGTCGTGCCGGGTGGTCGCCTTCGGCGCGGGCGCGGTGCTGCTCAACTGGCTCGTCGACCAGGCGGCGCGCGCCGGGGTCGGGCTGGAGGCGGACTTCCGGGCCACCGACCGCAACCGGATGATGGAGATCGCCTACCGGTTCGCCGGGTTCACCGACGCCGCCGAGACCACCGAGGACGGGGTCCAGCGGCTCGCGGTGACCCCGGAGCGGCGGCCCGCCCCGACCGCGATCACCTTGAGCGCGCCGGAGTTGTGACGGCTAGGGGAGCTTGCGGGCGAGGGTGATGCCGTCGCCCATGGGCAGCAGGGAGATCTCGACGCGCTCGTCGGTCAGCAGGAACGCGTTGAGCTCCCGCACGGCCGTCGTGTCGGCGTCGGTCGCCTCCGGGTCGATGACGCGGCCGAAGAACACCGTGTTGTCGATGACGACGAGCCCGCCGGGCCGCACGAGCCGCAGCGCCAGGTCGTAGTACTCGCGGTAGCTCGCCTTGTCGGCGTCGACGAACACCAGGTCGACCGAGTCCGGGCCCACCTCGTCCAGCAGGGCCGCCAGGGTCGTGCGGGCGTCGCCGATCCGGACGTCGATGCGGTCGTCGACCCCGGCCTTCCGCCAGAACGGCCGCGCGATCATCGGCCACCGCGCCGAGAGGTCGCAGGTGACGAGCCGTCCGTCCGCGGGCAGCGCGCGGGCCATGCACAGGGTGCTGTAGCCGGTGAACGTGCCGACCTCGACCACCGTCCGCGCGCCGATCATCGCCACGAGGAGACCGAGGAACTGGCCTTCCTCCGCCATCACCTGCATCGTGCCGCCCATCGGCAGCGCGACGGTCTCGGCGCGGAGCCCGGACAGCGTGTCGTCGTCGCGCAACGACACCGCGCGCACGTAGTCGAGCAGGTCAGGGGTGAATTCGGTCTGGTTCGCCACGGGCCGACCGTAGCCGGCGGCGTCGGGCGGGTTCTTGGTCACGGCGACCAGTTCCGCGCCCCGATCTTGGTGTCCTGGCCCAGCCGCCGCGCGCGGCCCGCTGTGTTCACTGGCGGACCGGGAGGCACCCGGCCACCCCCACCGGAGTCCGTCGAGAGGTCCGCCTTGCCGAAGAACCCGTGGCACTCCTCGCCCGTGTGGTCGCCCGAGCGGCGCGAGGAGTTCCTCGCCCTGTCCGAGCCCGAGCAGCGGCGGGCCCTGCTGGACCTGGTGCGGGACCTCGTCGCCGCGGACTCCTTCGATCCGGCGCTGCCGTTCCGCCGGATGGGCGTGGTGCGCGACCGGGCGGCGGGGTTCCGCGACGCGCTCGGGGCGGCGCTGGGCGACCCCGTCCCGGCGACGGTGCTGTTCGACCACCCGAACCCCGGATCACTGGCCGGCTACCTGCTCGACCGCTTGCGCGGCACGACGTCCGCCGCCCCGACCCGGCCGACGCCCGTCGCGGCCGGGGACGACGACCCGGTCGTGATCATCGGCATGGCGTGCCGGTTCCCCGGCGGGGTGAACTCCCCGGAGGACCTGTGGCGGCTGGTCGCCGACGGCGTGGACGCCCACGGCGACGTACCGACCGCCCGGGGCTGGGGCCCCCGCCGGCAC